>DASZGG010000100.1:0-5984 GCA_035939025.1 Chthoniobacterales bacterium
CTTTGGTAGGTATAGGAAGGGCCGAAGTCCAATCTGGCAACTCTTGAAAGATAACTCAGATATTGCTCCCAAAGTGGTTTATCGAGGCCGTAGTATGCGTTCAGCTTTGCGATGACTTCCGGCGTTGCCTGGCGCTCCGCACTGAACGGACCACCCGGTACCATCTTGGACATGAAGAAAGTCAGGGTCAGGATAACCACGAGTACCGGAATCAGCTGAAGTAGACGCCCGACAATGACTTTTATCATTTGATCGGTTCCTGCTGGGATTTCAGGTCGATATATTTGTAATTATGGTTACCCAGTACGAGGGGATTCCAATTCTGTACTGACGGCTGTAACAGATAGGCGTTGGTGTACCAGTAGACCAGCACGATCGGAGCTTCGCTTAGAAATAGATCTTCTGCCTGATGGAGAATTTCCAGCCGAGCCTTGGGATCGCCAGTCCTGGCTGCCTGCTCAATGAACGCATCGAATTTTGGATTGCCCCAATTTGTGTTGTTGTTTCCATTGCCGGTCGTCCACATACTCAGGAAGGTAACTGGGTCCATGAAATCGCCAATCCACGCAGAACGGGAGATGTCATAGTTTTTATTGTTCTGGGTATCCAGGTAGACCTTCCATTCCTGATTCTCAAGCCCGACGTCGATGTTCAACTCTTCCTTCCACATCTGCTGGATGGCTTCTGCAATGGCTCGATGTGATTCCAATGTATTGAAATGAATAGTGAATTTGGGAAATCCTTTGCCGTTCGGATAACCCGCCTCGGCCAATAACTGACGCGCCCGCTCCGGATCATATTGCATCTTATCGAGCGGTTGGTAATCACCCATCCCGGGTGGAGTGTATCCCGTAGCCGGCTTTTGGTCTTCTCGCAGGATATTCTTCACAATCGCGTCGCGATCTACCGCGAGATTCAATGCCAATCGAACTTTCGGATTATCCAACGGTTTTCGCGCGATGTTGATTCGGTAAAAATAAACTCCCTCGTACGGATCAATCCGTATAAGTTCTGGGCGCGTCCGGCGATAGTACGGAACCTTGTCAAGTGGAACCTGATCCGTCTTATGCAATTGTCCGGCCTGGAATGCTCTCTCCGCCGTATTCAAATTTTCGATGGAAAAAAAGTTGATTCCATTCAGCTTCACGTTTGCTGCATCCCAGTAAAGCGGGTTTCGAACGACCTCGATCACGTCGTTCGGGCGCCAACTCTTCATCTTGAACGGGCCGTTCGCAATATAGTTTTCTGCGCGCGTCCACTTGCTGTCTCGGGTATCGATGTTCCCGAAGCTCAAAATCGCCTTCGGATTGACCGGAAGCCAGGAGTCATGCTGGACAAGCGAAAGCAGATAAGGAGTCGGACCCACTAACTCGATTCGCAAGGTGTGAGGATCGAGCGCCTTGACTCCTACCTGATCAAAATCAGTAATCTTGCCTCGATAATAGTCCTCCGCGCCTTTCAATATGAACAGATTTTCAGAGTACTGCGCCCCGAAAGATGAGGTGAGCATCCGCTTATATGAGAAGACAAAATCCTGGGCTGTCACCGGATCGCCATTAGACCACTTTCGGTCTTCCCCGATGTGAAATGTCCAAACAGAGTAATCTTCGTTGTGTTCCCAGCGATCCGCCATTCCAGGAACTACCTTTGATTGATCGTCGATGCTAGGCGCCACTAACCCTTCGATCATCGCCATAATGATATGGTGCTCGGTCACTCCCTGCGCCTCCTGAGGGTCCAGGGTTCGGGGCTCGCTTCCGACCGTAAGCAAGAGGATTTTATTCTTATTAGCCTCCTGGAGAGTCAGGCTGTAAGCCGTCCTGGTGGCCGTCGCGCGACCTGCCCCAAGCCAGACGAGACCGCCAACCATCAGCAACGCGGCCAACAATATCAGCTTGTTCATAGATCGTTCTTATTGAATCCCAAGGTGCTTAAGGAATGGATCGATCGACTGGTTCCTCCGCAGGAACTTTTCGATTGAGACGGTAATGTCCCGGGAGTTGCCCTCAGCATAAATTTCGTCGCGCAATCTCCGACCAATTTTTGCATCGAGAAATCCGTCCGGTGCCGATTGAAAAACCGAAGCCATATCTGCTGCGATCGCATCGGCCCAGGCGTAACCGTAGTAGCCGGCGCCGTAGCCCATCAAATGATCAAATGACGCGATCATAGCGGTTGACGGGTCCGGCGGCAAAAACACCTCCCCGAGTATTTTGTTACTGAACTCGGGCAGGTTGGCCAGTTGGTCCGCAGTCAAACCCGAGTGCAAGGTCAGATCCAAAATCCCAAATGACAATTGGCGCCGGTAAAAGCAGCCCTTCGTTGCCAAATCCGCCGCTTTCAACTGCGTCAAAACTTCCTGCGGAATCTTTTTGCCAGGATCGCGATAGTCGGCAGCAAAACTGTCCAATACCTTTTTATCCCACGTGAAATATTCAAGCATCTGAGAAGGCGCCTCAACAAAATCCCGTGGCACGTTCGTCCCGGCAAAGCGGCCGTACTTTGCTTGAGTCAAAATCGCGTGCATCGCATGGCCGAACTCGTGAAAGATGGTCGTAACATCGTCGTGACTCATCAGCGAAGGACCATCATGCGTTGGTGGCGGAAAATTGCAGATTAGCTCGGTCGTTGGCCGTTGATATTTCCCGTTCTCAAGACGCTTCCCGTCGATCATGGAAAAGTTCGCAAAGTGATGGAATTTGCCAGGGCGCGGAAACATGTCCATGTACAGCAGACCGAGCGGCGCCCCGGAGTTCTTATCGATGACCGCGTACAGTTTCAAGTCATCGACATACTTCGAGGGGGGCTGGAGCTCCTGTATCTGGATCCCGAAAATGTGTTCGTACACATTGAACATCCCTTGCAACACGCGCTCGAAAGGGAAGTAAACACGCAGCGCCTCCGCGTCGATCTGGTACTTCTGCTGCCGAAGTCGCTCCGCACAGTAGCGCCAGTCCCAGATATTGACATCCGGAGTTGTGGTACCTTTTGAGTCTGCCTTAATCTGTGCGAATTCCGCCAACTCGGCACGGTATTTTGGTTCCAGGCCATCCTTCAATTTCTCGAGGAATGCCAGCGCGGTTTCGCCGTTCTTGGCCATCCGAGTTTCGGTCTGATAGTCTGCCCAGGAATTGTATCCGAGTTTGCGCGCAATATCGGCCCTGAGCTGAAGAACTTTCTCCAGGAGAGGAAGATTCCTGGCGCGTGCTCGATTATCACGCGCAATATAGAGTTTTTTACGCGTGCTCTCACTCACCGCGTTGTCCATCACCTCCGACACTTGAAAGGTGACGTTCGCGTCGAGAACGTATTCATCCTCCCCGGTCTTCAATTTGGTCAGCAGACTATCCGGCACCCCTTCCAACTCCGCCCGCGTGAATTTCACCGGAGTCGCCGCGTTATTAACGTTAAATTCAAAAAGAGTTTCGGATTTAGCCAGTTCCTTTCGAAGATTTTCTACTTCCGTTTGCTGATCTTCCGGAAGGTCCAGTCCCGCGCGCTTGTAATCGCGCAGCTGTTCCTCGAACAAACGCCGGTCCTCGCCTTGCAACTTCGGGCTGGTCGCCGCGAATGCCTTCACAGCTTTGTAAACATCCTTGCGATAGTCGACGCCCACGGCCCACGCGCTGAATTTCTGGTCCGCTTCAATCGCAGCATCACGTACCTTCGCGTCTGGATGGGCCTGGCTCAGTATGGCGATCCGATTCTCCTCCTGTGCAACATCAGACTGAATGTCGTCCAGAGCCCGAAAGGTATTGCGAAAGGTTACCCTTTTGGCGTCTAAGCTACCGATCGCATCCAGAGCCTTGTCGGCTTTCGCAATCGCATCGTCGGTCGTCTTTGCAACCTCAGCCGGAGTGTTTTCGAACGTCGGCAACGTTAACACGGTGCCAAACTTTGCTGCTTTCTTCTGCAAGTCCGTCCACGAGAGCTCCACGCCCACGCCGGTTTCGGTTTTCGTTTCGGCGCCAATCGCAAGTGAACTAAGGCACGCCACAAATAGCAAAATGGTTCGGAGCACTTTCATAGACGAACTGCCACGGGCTCGCGGATTGCCGGCCAGGAAGCGACGAATATCGATGAGCGAAACTGTAATGGCAAGGTTTACGGCAAGCTTTTTAACGTGGTGTCCTGTCCCCGAAAAAGCATGTATTTTGTTGCGATCAAAATGGGCCGGCGTTGGGAAACGTATCGGCGGGTCGGCGTGTGGGCGTTCGAAAAGCGTCATCAACCTTGTCGAGACCTGCTGGTCATTATACCGTGTCGAAAAGAAGCCTTACCTCCGACCCGCCGACACGTTTCCCCTCTCCTTGCGCTCAATGATCGACCGAATCATCCGGTAACATCTTGGTAATTCTCAAGGAACGGATTGCATCGCGTAGTTCTGCCGCGCGTTCGTAGGCCTCATCGGCAATGGCACGCTTCAAATCGCGCTCCATTGTTTCTAACGGCGTCAGCGGCACGGCAGCGCGAATCTCCGTCGACCAGTCATTTAAGAACGCAATTTCATTGCTCGACTCGATCCACTCCGGCTGACCGACAGCTCGATAAAAGGCCTCGATCTTTTCTTTGCCGGCTTGAATCAGTTTCACCGCCTCCGCTGTATTGC
Organism: Chthoniobacterales bacterium; assembly: GCA_035939025.1. Taxonomy (GTDB): domain Bacteria; phylum Verrucomicrobiota; class Verrucomicrobiia; order Chthoniobacterales; family JAFAMB01; genus JAFAMB01. The sequence continues at coordinate 4,610 of DASZGG010000100.1, forward strand.
CCTGATTCAACTCCAGCGAGGCCCTGGCCCTTGTGTTCATCATAATGACGTAGGGGCGGAACTGCTCCAAAGCCCACTTAGAATCCTCGTCGGCAGAGTGTTCGCTGACAAAGTCGAACATCTCCAGGTTTCGTTCGGTATCGCGAACGACATTTTGAAAATCTCGCAGCTGAAAAAGACTCAAGTAGCGGTGGTAATATTGAACTCCCTCGTGTTGTAATGCCGTAACGTCTGCCTCAGAAAGGGAGTATGTCTGAGCGCCGGACTTCGCTATCGCCGATTTCGCCTGATGGTAGTGCAACAGCGATTCGAAGCCATGCGGACGATGTCCATCCGGTCGTCCGTGCAGCTCCATTTGGATTAAGCCAAGATCGATCCTAAGCTGGATTTTTTCGCAGCCGTCGCGTCCTACGATCTTTCGGGCCTTCACCTGGCCCGGCTCGTGCGGCCAGCCTTCGAGTAAGTCATTTAGATCCAGATTGCTCACTTTCCGAAATATCCGAATGCCTTAGCAGGTTGTCAAAACCAATGCAGAATGAGGCTTGCGTAGCTTGCATTCCGCAGGCTCTTTTCGGTTTCTTCATGGTCAGTGTCGATTCTTCTCTCGCGAAATTGCTTCGATGTGTGAGGCACAGATTAAGCTCTAATATTCTTCAGAAAGCAAATTTATGAAGATTTTGGCGGTACTTTTTCTGGCGATGTTCACGGGCATGCCGGCGGAAGCAGGACCCCAAGCAACCAGGGGGCATTTTCAGCACGCTTCTGCTTTCCGCCCTCACGTGGGCGGCACTCATTTCATTGCCCGGTCCGGCAGTGATTTTCATCGCCATTTCCACTACGGAAATGGAGGTGTCGTGATTTACGATCCGCTCGATTATGGCAGCTATTACGATTTACCTGGCGACGATACCGTCTACCAGGGGCAGGTCGCTCCTCAAGATCCTGATCGCCTGCCGTACGCTGCCCCGACAACGGATCCCAATATCGTGATTAGTCCCTATGAACCGCATGCGACAATCAGCGTCGCTGGCATCCCACATGGAGCCTTAGTCCAGGATCCGGTTTCCAATCAGGTCTTTCTGAACCCGTAAGGAGACAGTGGAAGTCGAAGTGGATAGTGTAAAGTAGCATAGGCTTCCAGCCTGTATCTTGCTCATATCCAGCGACGCCCTGGGGAACAGTCCGAAGTGGTCGCCGCTCAGCAAGCGCGTGCGACATAGACCTGTCAGCCCGGACAGGCTGGAAGCCTATGCTTCTATGAAGCCGAATTTGTCAAGACTCGCTGCGAAAAATGTTTTCTTTTTATTTCTGGTTAATTTTGACCGACATCTGGCAACAACCCACATCTTTGGCTTTGGTGCTTGATCGCTGCGGT
>DASZGG010000101.1:0-3852 GCA_035939025.1 Chthoniobacterales bacterium
TACGGAGCCATCGTGTTGTTCTCGAAAGGTGCACCGCTCTGGATTTCTCTCAGTAAGGCGACCGAGATAGAACATTTAGTGCGACGATACGGCGCCTTGGTTCGAGGTTCGCCCCAAGAGGAGGAACTCTCGGCGAATCTCCAGGCGCTCTACGAGGCACTTTGGGCGCCGATTGACCAGGCATTGCCAAGTCAGACAAAAAGGATCATCATCAGCCCGGATGGACAGCTGAACTTTATTTCTTTCGCGACGTTACTGAACAAGGACAACCAGTTCCTGGCTCAAAGGTACAGTGTCCAATACGTTGCTAGCGGCCGCGACATGCTTCGCGAGCCTAAGCCTTCAACCGCTAGAGAAGTTGTTCTATTTGCTAATCCGGATTTTGATCTCGTCTCAACAGCAATGTTAGCTAAGGAAGATGATCGTTCCTCTGATCCAGGCTCAAAGTCGATTCGAGGCAGCGAGAAGAGGGAAATCGAGGATTGGAGCTTCGAGAGTTTAACGGGCACACAGAAAGAAAGAGATGAACTTATTAAGAAGTTTGCCGGCTGGGGTTGGACACTTACCGACTTCAACGCGAAAGAGGCGACAAAAGAAGCGCTCCTGAAGATCCATTCGCCCTACATTCTGCATCTGGCCACCCATGGATTTTTCGCTAATGAGGATCCGACTAGCGCCAAGACCGAACCCGAAGCGTTGTTGAACGATCGGCAGAGTGTTACCAGATCGAAGTTTTTCAAAAACCCGATGCACCGCAGCGGGTTAGCCCTGGCCGGCGCGCAAACCACAATTGAGGCCTGGAAACGAGACGAGGTGCCGCCGGTGGAAAACGACGGGATTCTAACCGCTGAAGATGTGAGTACCTTGGATTTGCAAGGAACCTGGTTAGTGACCCTTTCGGCCTGTGACACCGGCTCAGGGGAAGCACGAGCCGGAGAAGGAGTGATGGGTTTGCGAAGAGGTTTTATCCAAGCTGGCGTGCAGAACCTCTTAATGACGCTCTGGCCGATCAGCGATGAGGTTACCGTGCAGATCATGAGCGACTTTTACGATGCTGCATACCGCAGTGGGAACGCTCCTGAGGCCCTAGCCGAGGTGCAACGCAACTGGCTCACTAAACTGCGCACCGAGAAAGGGCTAGCCCAAGCGGTCAATCTTGCCGGCCCATTCATTATGAGTTCTCAAGGTAATCCGTGAGTGAGACCTAGACTGGTAGAGACGCGCTCCCGCGCGATCCGGCGCTGCACGTCCAAAGAAGGTGCAAATACAAAAACAGGAGGAGCTGGTGGGAAGAGCCTCAGCTCCGATAGGGCAAGAGCAGCAAAAAGAAGCGTCGAGACGTGCAGCGCCGGACGCGCACGAGCGCATCCCTACCGGCGCCGGCGGAGCGGCTCGATGCTATCATTTCTGCATACCAACGATTCAACTGCAACCAGAAACCTCGTCATTTCTTCGCTCGTCTCTCTCACGTTCGAAAGCGTGTGGCGTTGCGTTTTCAGCCTTGAATCGGTCGATCTCTCTATCTAGAAACACATTTACTTGCGCGAATCCGTGAAAAAAAGCACTGCCATAATCGAGAATGTAACTCCCCCGACCCAGAGGGACCTGGGTGGCGTAAGGGTCGATCTTGTTGAAGTGACATTGCGGCTCGATGATCATGATGATCAGAGTAGCAAAGCAACACAGGTATGCTTCGAGGAAATCGACAAGGCTTCAGGTGTTTCCCACGACAGTTGGCGGCCAGACTGGTCGAAAAGTGTTTATCCGGTTGAGAACGGAGTTTTCGTTGCCACATTACCTGCTGATACCGCCTGGAAGATCGGCAGAAGATTCTCTGTCATATTGCCGAATATTTCCGAATAAGTCTTACCGTCTACAACCAGAGACCAGTGCTTGGAACTGAGGAAATGAAGTCGGGCCCTTACCGTGCAACAGGAAACAGGTCCCGAGCCAGCGGGCGCACAAGGAGAACTGGACAAGGAGCATGATCGAGAACAAAACGTGCGACATGTCCGACCGATTTAGGACCGATCGTTGGTTTATTACCGTATTCGGCTCGGGGGCAAATAATCGCCAGATCTGCCCGCCATTCGGCGGCAGTATTAACAATTTCACGTTCTGGTCGTCCCTGTCGTTGTATTGCTTCCGCGCCGGGGAGATAGCGCAACCCTTCGTTCAGAATATCCTGAGCAGAATCTTTTTCAGCTTCACCCATTTCATGTTCCCGTAAAGGTGGCGGACCGGGCCGCCTCAAAAAACGTTCACGGGTGTGCTCAATATCCTTTCGCGGACCGGTATCGATCACATAGAGAATACCAAAGGTTATCGGCTGACTTTCGGAGAGTATTGCTGTCGCCCTACTGACTTGTTCGCCGTTGGTACCGTCCAGACAACAGAGTACGCGCATAGGGGTTCCTTTCTAGTTCTATTACAAAAGCAACCAAATAGTCAAAGCTCCTGCGAGCAGCATTAACGGGGTAACGATCACGCCGACCCTAAAGTAGTCGAGCCCGGAGACGTCAATTCCGCGCCGGCGCAGAATCAGTAGCCATAGAATCGTCGCCAACGAGCCTACGGTTGTCAGATTTGGTCCCAGATCGCAGCCAAAAATCGTAGCAGCGATGAAACCATGTTGGATAGCCGTTGGCGCGTGTTGGATGCTGCCCAACGCGGATGCCATGACCACCGCCATGGGCACGTTGTTAATCAGGTTCGTCCCGAGCGCTGCTCCGGCCGTTCCGACTATCACTGCTCCGGAGGTGGTACCGCCCGATAGCTTCAACAGCCAGCTACCAAATGCGGCCGTGAGGCCTGTATCCTCGATGGACCGGACCACAATAACCATGCCTGCGATAAACCCAAAGATGGACCAGGAAATACGTTTTCCTGTCTCGTGAAGAGTTGTCCGCTTCCAGTAAAGTGCGCCGATCAGAAGCACTATCCCTCCGGACAAAGCAACCAGCGAAAGCGGAAACTGGATCGCTGACGCGATTAGGTAGGCCACGGCGACCAGTGTTAGCACAGCACAGGTATACCGAAAATAGGCTTGATGCTCTATCGCCTCCCCTGGCGATGGCAATCGCCCGATATCAAAATGCTCCCGGAGTTGTTTACGGTAGAGAAAGAAAAAAACGCCAAAATTAATTGCGATTACCACCAGGCTCGGTAAAAACAGGAGTCGCAGAAAGGTGAACAGGTCGAGCGGGAAGCGAGACAGAATGATAATATTGATTGGGTTGCTGATCGGGAGCAAGAAAGAGGCTGTGTCGGCAATGAACGTACAAGCAAAGAGAAATGGGAGCACGGGCAACCGAAGTTTTGTCACCAGAACATAGACAATAGGCGTCAGTATAAGGGCAGTTGCGTCATTGGAGAGTATCATCGAAATCAGACTCCCCAATAGAAACACGTTCAAAAAAAGCCGAGTCGCGCTTTTTGCGGCGAGCCGTGCCGCTTGCACCGCCAACCAATCAAACAGGCCCGCGGCCTCTGCTAGTGCGGAAAGACCCATCATCCCCAGAAAAAAAAGAAACGTGTTCCAGTCGCGGACCAAGGTAAAGAATGCATCGGCCGGGGTAATAAGGCCCAGGATGAGGAGGATGCAGGCTCCAGCCATTGCAATGACTGCCTCGTTCCACCGAAACGGGCGTGTCATGATGCCGACAAGCGTCATGATTCCAATTAAAGCGGCAAGCAACGTCTTGGTTTGTTCTGGGACAGGAAAAAATTGGAACAAGTGAGGTAATCCTTTCTGACTGGTTCTATTTTTCTGGCTTTAGACGACGAATTGCCTGGCTCTGTCTCCATGTATCATCTATTCGCCGCTGGTCTCAGACCCGGTTTCCAACCCGT
>DASZGG010000102.1:0-2816 GCA_035939025.1 Chthoniobacterales bacterium
GACGAAGTTGATGACGCTTTGCAAACGCCGACACGCCGACTCGCCGATACGCCGACACGGTTCCCCTGGCGGCCGTACCCTGGGAGGCAAAGACTGGAGCCTTCGCTTACACGTCGGTCGTCGACGCGCATTTGTGGCTGCAGTACTCCAAGTCGATTTCAATTTAGGAAGTTCAACTCGACTTCGGCTTTTTCCAACGCTTCGAGGGCGGCTTGCAAATGCGGAGCCTCAAAGGCATAAAGCTCCGGCCAGCGTAGCATATCGTTGATTATTGATTTGGTATTGTGAACCCGTTCGCGCGACCGCCTCAAAACCGCCAAAGAAAGGGATCGTCGGGAATATTCAGCGGCAACGTTCGTGCTCATAGTTATTAAATAAAAGAGGAAAGCATTTATTATGCCAATGTCTACGCAATGAGGACCAAACCGCTTCCTGCCTCCCCAATTAGACCTCTTACCTACGGCGAAACCCAAGGGATTCAGGAAACGGTGCAACTATGTACCGTCTCGCCTTTAGTTTGGTCCGGACACTATCGCCTCACCCTAGGCAATTTTTTCCTGTCCTTATTCGCCAGAGAGGATAGCACGCGCACATGACTCATCGGTCACAAGTCCGTTGATCCACTGCCCTCGCAGTGCACCGAGCACAGCTAGAGCCTTATGTTCACCGCCCGCAAAGGCGATCACCGGCTTTTTGGAGGGGCGTCGCAGTTGAATACTCGTGACCCTCTGCTGACTGGGTGCACGCACAAGTTCTCCAGCCTGGTTAAAGGCCCAGCCGAGATTGTCCCCAACCGCGCCCGCTTTTACCAGTTCCGCCACTTCCTGTTTGGTTAGAAAACCGTCGCGATACATCGGACAACCGACACGCATATCTCCTATTCCTACGAAGGCCACGTCAGCCTGATTCGAAAGTTCTTCCACAATCTTATACAGGCGGTGGTGGCACCATTGTTTTCGCTCCTCCGGCGAGTCCGCAAGCAATGGAGCCGGTATTAAGAAGCACTTGGCACCAACCTTTTCCGCGGCCTGAAGAGCGGCATCGTAGGGATTACTAGAGCCGTCACGAGCAATTGTTCCAACGAGAGAAAGCAGGCGATGCTGAGGTCTGGCTTGCACGTTCAGTTCGCCGATTACCGCTTTGATAGTCTGACCCGAACCCAGAGCGATGATTTTCGGCTGAACCTCGCCAAGGTAAGACTCCATCACCTGGGCGGCGGCGACCGCGATCTTTCTTAATACCTGATCGGCGCTATCCGCGTTGACCGGCACGACTTCGCAAACCATCAGGTTATATCGTTGACGCAGGGCCACTGCCAATTCCAGGCAACTCGCAACCCTGTGGTTGACTCGTACCTTGACCAGACCGCGCTCGAGTGCAAATGCCACCAGTCTCTGGGCAGTCGGCCGCGAGATCTGCAATTTTCGTGCTATCTCGGCCTGGGTGTTCCCGGCGACGTGGTAAAGCCACGCGGCTCGTACCGCTATTTCCAATTTTTCCTCCTGCTTTGGCGATGACGGATCCATCTTTGTTTTGATAGGCGGCTAATCAAGTTGTCTTGCTCGAGAGATATATCTAATACAAGATCTATGTTAACCCCCGAATCCAATGACTACTCAACTCAACGCTGCAAATCTCAATCTACTCGACCCACAAATTCATATTCCAAAGTATGACCGGCAGAAAGTCGGTCAGTCAATCATGCATGTCGGCGTGGGCGGTTTCCATCGCGCGCATCAAGCACTTTACACGGATGATCTGTTCAACCAAGGTGGAGACCCGCTCTGGGGCTACTGCGGAGTCGGATTGCTAAAACATGATGCCCGCATCCGCGATGTCATGACTTCGCAGAATTGCCTTTACACGCTCGTCGAGCGGAGCTTAGAAGGCGACAAAGCTCGGATCATTGGCTCGATTGTTAATTTTCTGCTCGGCCCGGATGATCCCCAAAAGGTAATTGAACAAATGGCATCCCCCCAGACCCGGATCGTTTCGCTTACGATTACGGAAGGCGGATACTATATTGATCAATCGACCGGAGATTTGGACGAAAAGAACCCTGACATTCAATATGATCTCGCTCACCCGCACGAACCCCGCTGTTCGTTTGGGTATCTTTTGGAAGCTCTTGATCGGAGGCGTACCCGCGGGCTTCCACCGTTCACGCTGATGTCCTGCGACAACATCCAGAGCAACGGTGAGGTTGCCAAGAAAATGCTGACGGCATTCGCCGAATTGAGGGATCCTGTTTTTAGGAACTGGCTGGCGGAGAACTGCATATTCCCAAACAGCATGGTCGATCGCATCACTCCCGCGACTACCGACGAGCATCGCACCCTGGTCAAAGAGAAATTCAAAATTGATGATGGGTGGCCGGTCATGACGGAATCCTTCAAACAGTGGGTGATCGAAGATCACTTCTTACAGGGCCGGCCCGCGTGGGAATTGGTAGGCGCGCAAATGACAACCGATGTCTTGCCCTACGAAAAAATGAAACTCCGACTCCTCAACGCCAGCCACCAGGCGCTCTGCTACATAGGAATGCTGCTTGGATATCAGTTAGTCCACGAGACCATGGGGAATCGAGATATCCGGAGACTCGTCGAAAAAATGATGGATGACGAAGTAACCCCGCTCCTGGATGAAGTTCCTGGAGTTGATCTCGCAGATTATAAAAGGACTTTAATCGAGCGCTTTGCGAATCCGGCCATTCGCGATCAGCTCTCACGCATAGGAATTTATGGGTCGTCGGGTATTCCCAAGTTCGTCCTGCCCTCAATCAAGGAGCAGCTGCAACGCGGAGGGCCTATAAAGTT
>DASZGG010000103.1:0-6987 GCA_035939025.1 Chthoniobacterales bacterium
AAATTCGACTGGATGTCTGAACCGTCCTTGACCGGTTGGATGGAGGTTTGAGGCTTACCGTCCGCTCCGTTTTGGGTGACGGCTGAGGGGAACATGCCGGGGTGCTCCTGGGAAAAGTTCTCGAAAAACAGAACCGCTAAATCTGGCGCCTTGGGTTGAGGGGTGCTCGGATTATTTTTAATCCATTTCGCGACCAGGTCTGGATGCGCCTTTGACCAGGCGTCCACATATTGGCCGTGGGTTGGATCCGCGTTCACCCAGGCTTGGGCGACAGCGTTGTGCAGGTCCGCCCACTGAGCCACGATGTGTGGATTGCCTTGAAACTTGTCCTGTTGAAACCAAGCCTCGATGTCGGGAGCAACCAGCTGCCCGGCTTTAGGTCCGCTCTTATACTTAACAATTGGTCCGAGGGTCGCCGCAACGCGGTTGCGCAATAAGTAATTAGAAGCTGCGTAGGTCGAGGCGGCTGAAGCCGAAGCATCGTAGGAGGCAGCCGAAGGCCTGGGCTGGAAGTATTCGTCCTTGGTAAACGGCTGGGCGATCAGCTTTGATCCGACAATTGAACCGTCCGGTCCCTTTACCAAACTGCCATTCGCCTGGAAAGGAAAGAACACCTGACCGATTACCCACACGACGGACGGGTAGATGACGCAGCAGATGACTACGGTGAATAGTAACAACAAGACGCTTCTTGAAATATATTTATACATGTTAATGCCTCCGGCAGTGCATGGGCTTCAGGCAACGAAATGAAACGCGACCATGATCATGTCGATTAGTTTTATCCCAGGGAACGGAAGGATCACCCCTCCGAGCCCCCAAATGAGCAGATTCCTGCGCAGGAGCGCATCCGCGCCCAAAGGCCGGTAGGTAACCCCTTTGAGTGCGACAGGGATCAGCGCAGGAATGATCAACGCGTTGAAGATGACGGCTGAAAGAATTGCTGAAGTCGGTGAATGCAGATGCATGATGTCGATCGTTTTCAGCCACGGTAAGGTACCGGCGAAGAGCGCTGGGATGATCGCAAAATATTTTGCGACGTCATTTGCAATCGAAAAGGTCGTTAGAGCTCCGCGAGTCATCAGGAGTTGTTTACCGATTTCGACGACTTCGATCAGCTTCGTGGGGTCGCTGTCGAGGTCGACCATGTTTGCTGCTTCTTTCGCGGCCTGTGTGCCAGCGTTCATGGCCAAGGCGACGTCGGCTTGAGCCAGGGCGGGCGCATCATTGGTCCCGTCGCCCATCATCGCAACCAACTTGCCCTCCGCTTGCTCTTTGCGGATGTAAGAGAGCTTATCCTCAGGGGTTGCCTGCGCCAGGAAGTCATCCACGCCCGCCTTCTTGGCAATGGTCGCCGCGGTCAGCGGGTTGTCGCCGGTGATCATGGCCGTGCGCAGTCCCATCCTCCTGAGGCGCTCGAAGCGCTCGCTCATCGCTGGTTTCAACACATCTTCCAACACGACGATCCCAAGGATTTGAGTGCCTTCGGCAACCACGAGCGGTGTCGCGCCTTTTGAAGCAACGCTGTCGACCACCTGACCAAGCTCAGCCGGAACATTACCATTATGAGCCCTGACGAATTTGATGATGGCGTCCGATGCCCCTTTCCGGATCTTCCGCCCGCCCGGCAGATCGACGCCGCTCATCCGAGTCTGTGCCGTGAACGGCACAAACTCAGCGCCATCCGGAACGCTCAACGTAATCCGTGTGGCGGCTGCCAGCTCTTTTGCTTTACTTACGATTGTTTTCCCTTCAGGTGTCTCATCCGCAAGCGATGCGAGCTGTGCCGTGTCTGCCAACTGCTGCTTAGTCACTCCCAGAATTGGAAGAAAGTCTGTCGCTTGCCGGTTTCCCATGGTGATGGTTCCGGTCTTATCGAGTAACACAATATCGATGTCTCCGGCGGTTTCTACCGCCTTGCCGCTCTTCGCGAGTACGTTGGCTCGCAGGGCGCGGTCCATCCCGGCAATTCCGATTGCAGCCAGCAAAGCTCCGATCGTGGTCGGGATCAAACAGACCAGAAGCGCGATCAGAGTTGGGACATCCGTTCCAAGACTTTTCAAGGGGTCCGTCAGGCCGAGATAGCTCGCGATGTATTGCTCGGCGTTCAACGCCATCGGCCAGAGCGGTATCACGACGATCAAGAAGATTAACGTGAAGGCAGTCAGGACCAGAGTAAGAGCGATTTCATTGGGAGTGCGCTGACGAATGGCGCCTTCCACGAGCGCGATCATGCGGTCCAAAAAGGATTCCCCGGCGCCGGAGGTGATCCGTACAACGATCTGATCCGACACCACGAGCGTGCCCCCGGTTACTCCGGATCGATCACCACCTGCCTCACGAATGACGGGCGCAGATTCACCGGTAATGGCAGACTCGTCGATTGAAGCAATGCCTTGAATAATCTCCCCGTCGCCCGGGACGACTTGTCCAACTTTGACCATCACTCGATCCCCGGGCCTCAACTGCCTCGACGGCACCTCCTCAATTTCGTCTCCTCTCGTCAGGCGATAGGCGATCGTATCACGGCGAGTCTTTCTGAGCGAATCAGCTTGAGCTTTGCCACGTTCTTCCGCGAGAGAGGTCGCAAAATTCGCAAACAAGACGGTTAGAAATAGCCAGATATCGAGTGCGATAAAGTAGCCAGTTGAGACCTGACTTTCCGATTTTCCCAGCATCGCTTGCACGAGATAGAAAAGGGTCAGAAAAGCGCCTATCTCTACGACAAACATCACTGGATTCTTCCATTGAATGTCCGGACGCAACATAATAAATGCTTGTTTCAACGCCGGCCCGAATGTTTCAGGCGCCAGCAACGCACTTCGCCGCGCGAACTTCCGGAATCGCGATGGCGGTGTAGTGACCTCACTCAAGGGTTGGGACGGTTTTAATACTGTAGGCATCGAAGGTTCTCTTTCTTAGGGGTTAGCCACCGAACGGAATGGGACCGAAGTGTTCTGCGAGTGGTCCAAGCGCGGCTGCGGGGAGAAATAGGAGGGCGCCAATGATTACAATGGTCCCCAATATGAGAAAACCGAAGGTCACCGTGTCGTCGCGCAAGGTCCCCAAGCCGAACGGAGAAGATTTCTTGGCGCCGAGGCTCGCGGCCATCGCGATAGGCGCGATAATCGGCAGGTACCGGCTGAAAATCATGACCAGGGCCGTCGCAATATCCCATGGAACGAAAGTTGGAGACGGATTTGGGTTGCTGATCAGACCGCCAGTCGTACCGAGCCCGTCGAATGCAGATCCGTTATTCGCAGAGGCAGATGAGAACTGGTACATGATCTGTGAGAACCCGTGAGCGCCCGGATTACTTACTGCCTTCGTACCCCAGTCACTCGCCGCGAAGTAACCGGTAGGGAAAAGAATCATGATTGGATGAACTAGCAATGCGATCATCGCCAGCTTCATCTCGCGTCCTCCGATCTTTTTGCCCAGATATTCGGGAGTTCGTCCTACCATTTGACCGGCGATGAAGACTCCCAGGATCAAAAACAATAGCAGGTTAATCATCCCGACGCCCTTTCCCCCAAAGATGCAGTTCAGCCACATCCCGACCATGGGCGATAAACCCGCAAGTGGGTTGAGACTGTCCTGCTCAGAGTTAATAGCACCACACGTCACATCGGTGGTGATCGCTCCCCAGGTAGCGCCTGCCGAAGTTCCGAATCGGAGCTCTTTACCCTCGAGATTTCCAAGGTGTTGATCCACCGGCAAGCCTGCAACCGCCGGAATCGTTACCTGCCTTTTGCCTCCCTGCGCAGTCGCGCTCGGAACATCATAAGTTTGACCGGCCGAATGTGCAGTTAATCCCGGGTTCGGCTTCAGGGTGTCGAAATAAATTGTCCAGACGACGGTACCGATGAAAAGCAGGAGCATCACCGAAAAAATCACCATGGAGTGTCTTAGCCGGCTTAACATTCGCCCATACATCAGCACGAGTGAGAACGGAAAGACCATCATCGCAAAACAAGCGAAGAAATTGGTTATGGCGGTCGGGCTCTGGTACGGATGGGCGAAGTTCATCCCAAAAAAACCGCCGCCGTTGGTCCCTAATTGCTCCATCGGCACAGTCGCAGCTATGGGACCAGTCACAATCGTCTGTTGTTTTGGCTGGCCGTTGTCCCCCGTCCCCATTGCTCCAGGCTCTAGGGTAGACACCTGATAGTCGCACTTGAAGGTCATGGGAGTTCCCTGTTGCAAAAAGATAATCGACAACACAAAGGCAACCGGGAGAAAGATGTAAATGAGCACCCGCCACATGTCGACGAAGTAATTCCCAGCGGACGGATCTTTGCGGAAAAGCCGAATAATTGCTGCCAGAGCGCAGAAACCAACGCTAGCCGACAGGAAATAGTTAGCAACGCAAAAGAATATCTGACTAAAGTTGGAAAAGTGCTGATCGCCAGCATAGTGCTGCAAGTTGGTGTTGGTCATAAATGACGCAACACTGTTAAAAATAGTACTTGGGAACAGCATGCCCCTGTGTAGGTCATTGAGCGGCATCAAAGGCTGAAGCGACAAGATGACAAACCCCCAAACGAACAGCACCGTGTTAAATATAAGCAACGCTCCCGTGTACTGCTTCCAGTTCATCGGACCGGTATCGAGGCACCTTTCGAACCAGTTAAAAAATGACCAGGGACGATATTTCCCGTCCATGATCCAGGCGATGTATTTGCTCAGAGGGATCGCTACGATCAGCGTAAAGACTATTAGGGCAATGGGTAGAAACCACATAATTCTAAACTCCTAGTGAAACGGCAGTGATTGTCTGACTTAAAACCATTCCGGCCGGATCAGAGCCACAAACAAGTAGATGAATAACAGAAGCGATACCACGGCAGTTAAAAAGATCATCGTTCAACCTGAATTAAATTTTTTCGCAGGCTTGCATAAAAAGAAGACAGAGGCCCATCGATACAAGGCCTAGAAGGAACAAACCTGGCAACCAGACTTCGAGCATCATATTAGATAGACTTCTTTCGGTAAGTTAACGATTCAAGAGTACATCAGGGCATAATGAGAAACGACAACCCTTTCTAGCATTGGACTTGTTGCTAGAGGCGACACCCGATACTGCCGCAGTTTGTAGGATAGCTTGTCTCGTGCCAACCAGTTGGCTTTTATATAAACGTTCTTCTTCGAGGGAATCGCGGCAGATTACCTGAACAGCAAGGACGGTGGGCACTCGCAAATTGCGAGGTAGACTAAAAAATGCTCTCGCAAAATGCGATCATCGTCCACTCGTCTTGGAACTATCTTTGCACGCAAACCGACTGTCTACGGATCACGTTGATATGAGAGAGCCTATGTTAAAAGATGCGATGACTCGCATATTGCTAGTGTTTTTATAGCTTAGACTCGCGACATGCGAGTGCATTCACTTATTTTGTGATTTCGAGGAAATGGGATAACTCATTGAAGACCAGGTTGTTGCGCAAAGCTTACCTAATCTGGCATGCGGTTAGCTTACTAGAATGAGCTGATTTCTGACTGAAGAACAGCATGCCCGTTGTGGCTTTCCCAGAGTTTTTTGGTGGTTCTCCGGGCCCGGAGAATGACTGCGGGTGGTACTGCGAGTTAGCCCGGGCTCGGAGACTTGGGTGTTGGACGTATGTAGTGCAATTCATTGCTGCAGCGCTGCTGGTTTCGTTCTGGGCTAACATCAAGCCGCGTCGAAAGCCGATCAGATCAGCCAAGCAGAAGAACGCTGCCAAAGCATCGGTCTGCAGCGTGCGACTTCCAATGGGAGCGAGCTCTATTTTGATCTGCCAGCAATGAGTAACCGATTGAAAGCATGAGTAACCGAATTCTGATTGTCGATGACGAGACGAATGTGCGTCTCAATTTTCGAATGACGCTTGAAACGGAAGGCTACGAAATTTTTGAAGCCCCTTCAGCTGCACGGGCGCTACGAGCGCTTGCCGAGCATTCATTTGCGCTTGCTATCCTCGACCTGCGGATGCCCGGGATGGACGGATTGCAGTTGCTCGCCAAGATGCGCGAAAACGGAATCAGGGTCCCGGCGATGATTGTTACGGCCTACAGCGATGTGCCCCACGCGGTAAAGGCCATGAAACTCGGCGCTATTGACTTCCTGCAAAAGCCGCTTCGGCCCGGGGATTTTCGGAGCATTGTGGCTGACATATTCAAGCGTCACGCCCCACAGGATGACCGACCGACCGAGACTTTCAGCGCTCATATCGTGGCGGCGAAACGCTGCCTCAATTTGCGCGCGTTTGCCAAGGCTCGTGTTCACTTGATGAAAGCGTTGGAACTGAATGCGAAGTCAACTGAAGCTTTCAATCTAGCCGGCGTCTTGGCCGAGGTAACTGAGGACTACGACAAAGCGAAAAAGTATTACGGACAAGCGATCAAGCTCGACAAAAATTACGAACCCGCCCAACAGAACATGAGGCGCCTGTTTGAGGTGGACAACTTCGGTTCGAGTAACGAACCCGTCAATCTCGGGGACGAATGAGATCCATGGACCCGTCTTGTCGGCGTTAACCATGAGATCCGTCTGAGAGCAATTCCTGGTGCTGAACCGGAAGCTGTTCTAAGATAATTGATGTTTTTCTTTTGACGTCCTATGGCAGTCAAAACTCACTCGATCTTTGATCCGGCGTTTATCGTCCCGGCGATCGCGGAATCGTTTATAAAGCTAAATCCTATCACGCTGGCCAAGAACCCGGTGATATTTGTAGCGGAAGTCGGAGCGGCGATTTCCACGGTCCTACTCGTTACCGGGCATGGCGTTGACTTCGGGTTCCAGCTTCAGGTGGCGCTGTGGCTCTGGCTGATCGTGTTGTTTGCGAACTTCGCGGAGGCAATGGCAGAGGGACGCGGCAAGGCGCAAGCAAAAGCGTTGCGTAATACCCAGGCCCAGACTTTTGCTAAGCGCCTCAAGTCCGATGGTACAATTGAGAAAGTTCCCGCGCAGCTAATGCGAAAAGATGATGTAGTGGTTGTTTCGGCAGG
>DASZGG010000104.1:0-5499 GCA_035939025.1 Chthoniobacterales bacterium
GCGAACACCTGCTTCTGCATAGCAGGATGACCAAAGCCGAACGCGAAATCCTTGACCGTGTTCTGCAGCTGCACGCTGACGAGGAGGCTCCGGTTTATCACTATCAGTTGATTACCAGAGATATCGCCAGTCCGAGATAGCTGCGCTCATTTCTAACTAAGTATGATCGTCGCTCGTGCCTTGAAAATCAGGCCAAATCGCCGACGACGGTATGCCTCCAACTTATGAGCCTAAATTCAGAATTTGAGGAGTCGTCCTCGTGCTCGTCGTCGTCCTCGTCCTCGAGAATCCCGATCGTTTCGCAATCAGACTAACAGAACAAATTAGTTGCAGGACATCGGTCTCTTGGCGGGCACGGAATCCCATGCACCGAGGACGAGCACGACGACGAGGACGAGGACGATTCCAGCGCAATCAAACCTCGACACCCGATTTTTACGGCTTCAATTTTGAAGCTGTTCCTGTTAAGGCAACGAAGCATGCGCAAGATTAACACTAGGGATATTCCTGAGGAGTCTTGGTCTTCACCGAAAGGAAAGTTTGGCGGTGCAAGCAAGGAAATCTCTGTCGCCTTGGGGCGTAAGCCGCTGTCTACCGACCTGAACGAGAGGCATCCGTTCGACGTTGAAATCTGCCGCATCTTGCCAGGCATCAGCGCCTGCCCTTATCACTCGCATAGCGCGCAATGGGAGTTTTATCAGGTGATTTCGGGCAAAGGCATTGTCCGGCATCAGGACGGGACAACCTCAATCGAAGCCGGCGACGCATTCATCTTTGGACCATACCAGGCTCATCAGCTTACTAATAATGGCTCACAGGATCTTGTTCTCCTGGTCGTAGCGGATAATCCTATTGGCGAGTCGTGTTATTACCCTGACAGCACTAAATGGCTCGTGCGCTCTCCCGAGCAAAGACTCATGCGGTCCGAAGCGCTTGATTACTACGATGGTGAGGAATGACCTCGCCCGGACCGTGCGCGGATTCGCAGAGCAGAAGCGAATAGGGTGTCGAGACGTGCAACGCCGGATCGCGCAGGAGCGCGTCCCTACCGCACGATCCGACGTCGCACGCAATAAGGGACGTGATTCGCACTGCAGGTGGGACGCGCTCCCGCGATCCGGGCTCGCACGTCCAATGAAGATAGAAAAGGCTAACATCCGATGAATCGTGCGCGGATTCCCAGGGCAGCGGCGCCCGACAAGCGGGAGCCCATCCCTGGCGGATTTCTTGCGCGATAGTCTTGGCACCATAAAATCCAGATGCTATTTTGATGCGAATCGCTCTCTCGAACTAATTGATCCTGATTACCCCCCCGAACATGAACATCACGGCCTTTTCCCGGTTGCGGAGTCGTATGCTGCGTAGGGTTTGACGCCCTGAACGTGCTCGTAGCCAACAGTCCTTCGTCTCATATGTAGCCGACATATGAAGCTACGTATGAGACGAGGCACTAAAAATTATGGACCCAAAGATCTCAACGGAAAATACCCTCGCCATCATCATGGGCGGCGGCGCCGGCACCCGGTTGTTCCCTTTAACCAAAGAACGAGCTAAACCTGCAGTGCCCGTGGCTGGCAAATACCGTCTGGTGGACATTCCGATCAGCAATTGCCTGAATGCCGGTTTTCGCCAAGTCTATGTACTAACCCAATTCAACAGCGAGTCGTTGCATCGTCACATCGCCACCACCTACAAATTCGACAACTTTACAAAGAGTTTCGTGGAGATTTTGGCCGCGCAGCAAACGCCCGAGGACTCTCGCTGGTACCAGGGCACAGCGGACGCGGTTCGCCAAAACCTCCGCTACCTTTTAGAGCGCCCTTACGAGCATTACCTCATCCTAAGCGGCGATCAGCTATACCGCATGGATTACAGCCACCTGCTGCAAGTCCACCTCCAGAGCGGAGCCGACATCACCCTTGGCACCACGCCTGTCGACCGCCAGGCGGCTTCGGGCTTTGGCATCATGCAAAGCGACGCTAAGCGGCGGATCTTCCGATTCGAGGAAAAGCCCAAAGATTCGAAGCTTTTGGATGAACTCCGGATTCCGCCAGATTTGCTGAGTGAGTTGGGCCATCCGGTCGACACCGATCTTTACCAGGGCTCGATGGGGATCTACGTCTTCAACCGCCAGGTGTTAATCGACGTGCTGGGCAACAATCACGACGATTTCGGCAAGCACATTATCCCAGCCTCGTTGCAGGAGTACAAGGTCTTTGCCTATATCTTTCAGGGATACTGGGAAGACATCGGAACGGTTCGCGCCTTTTATGAAGCAAACCTGGCCCTAACCGATACGGTTCCGAACTACAACTTCTTTGACCACCTCAATCCGATATATACCTACCCGCGATTCCTGCCAGCCAGCAAAATTAACGGCGCGCAGGTTCGCAGCGCGATCATTGCTGACGGCTGTATCATCACCGACGCGAATATCGAGCGGGCAATCATCGGTATCCGGAGCGTGATCGAAAGCGGATCTTCGATCCGCAATTCAGTCCTGATGGGAGCGGATTTTTACCAAGGCGAGCGTCCGCAATCCATCTTCGACGCTCCCCCGCTGGGCATCGGACGACATTGCGTTATCGAGGGCGCTATTATCGACAAAAATGCCCGTATCGGGGACGGGGTGGTCATAAGGGCCGAAGGCAAACCTGCCAATGTCGATGGCGCAAATTATTACATCCGAGACGGGGTTGTCGTCATTCCAAAAGGTGCGGTCATTCCCGCAGGAACTTCGATTTGATAAGGACAGGACGCTTTCTCTTGCTTTATCGACTTCAGCTAGCATCTTAGGACTCTGTTTGCCCTGGTTCAAAGCGCGGTAGATCGTCAGGTGAGATTCTCTCGATGGTGATTTGAAATCCGGTCCCCGGGAACGGCTCTGTAGCTGGCAATCGCTAATCACCCTTATCGCACCATGAAACTCTATGTTGGAAACCTCTCGTTCGATACTTCTGAAGCTGACCTTCGGAGTATCTTTGAACAGTTTGGGACTGTTACAGAAACTCACATCGTGAGCGATCGAGAGACCGGTCGGTCGCGCGGCTTCGCGTTTGTAACGATGAGCAATGCCGCAGAAGGCCGAGCAGCTATCGGCACGTTGCACGGCAAACAGTTCGGTGGACGTGCCCTTACCGTGAACGAGGCACGCCCCAGAGAAGACCGTCCAAAACAGTCCTTTTCGCGCCGGCCTCGCCAGTAAAAAGGTTGTGCTTGCCCAATTTCGCGCAAGATGCGAAAACGCCCCATCCGCCTCAAACTGAGCACAGCATGTTTTCAAGAATACCTTTCGACAAAGTCAATTGGCTCATTAGCTCCTTTCTTATGGGCACGTTGTTTCTTTCGATCACCGCAGTGCCTGCTTACCTCTGGTTCTTCGGGATCGACTCGTTCCAGATCGCGCTGTTCTTTGTTATGTTCTTCGCATCCGGATTCTCGATCACACTTGGGTATCACCGGCTGTTTTCACACCTTACTTTTCAGGCACACTGGATCGTTCGTCTCTGTACGTTGATCTTTGGCGCCTCGGCGTTCGAAAACTCGGCGCTCCTCTGGGCTTGCGAACATCGCAATCACCACAAGTATGTCGATCACGACGATGACCCTTACTGCATCAGCAAGGGTCTTTTCCATGCTCATATCGGCTGGCTCATGTTTAAGCTCGACCCCCCACCGCCTTTCGACAATGTGGCAGACTTGCAGAAGGATCGGCTCATAATGTGGCAACATCGCTATATCCACTGGATCGGTGTGCTAGTCGCCTTCGTGTTCCCGGCGCTCCTCGGTTTCGCCTGGGGCGGCTGGGTTTCGGCCCTCGGCGCCTTTCTCATCGCGGGCGTAGCGCGCGTCGTCATTCTCCAGCACTGCACTTTTTGTATCAATTCGCTTTGCCACTATTTCGGAAGTCGACCGTACTCCTCCAAATGCAGCGCCCGCGACTGGTGGGTCATGGCGATCGTGACCTTGGGCGAGGGTTACCATAACTATCATCATGAATTTCAGCATGACTACCGCAACGGCGTGAAGCCCTGGCAGTTCGACCCGACAAAATGGATTATTTGGACACTGTCTAAAATCGGGCTCGTCAGAAAGCTGCGCCGGGTTCCTGCGGAGAAAATTATCCTTGCGGAACTAGCTGAAGTACAGCGCCGGTTGGAGACACATCTCGCCAGCGCCAGACTCACGGAGACCGCCTCTGCGTGCATCGCCGGTGCTCACCGTCGCCTCCAGGCGACCGCGCAGCAGTGGACTCAACGAAAGAGCGAGCAGTTTGAAGTGACTCGCGAAAAACTCGCCACGCTCCGCAACGAGATTCGCTCCGCAACGAGAATTCTTCGCCGGTTGGGCGAGCGCGAGGTCGGGTTGGCGTAACTTGCGTTGCGGCACCTAGGGAAAAATGGACCTGACAGCCGACGATGGTTATTGGGTCTGATTTCACCATTCTATGGACACGCCCTTACGCTTCAGTTCCTCCGCGCCGCCACGGAGTTTAGGCTAATGAAACATATGAACGCCCACGATTCCAACGCGACCATGGCCGTGTTCCTCGACCTGGAGAATATCGCTCTCGGGGCTCGCGATGCCCATTACCCTGCATTCGACGTCCAAAAAGTACTCGAACGCCTCCTGCTCAAAGGGCAGATCGTTGTCAAGAAGGCCTACTGCGACTTTGACCGGTACAAGGAGTTCAAGCGGAGCCTTCACGAAGCCGCCTTCGAACTCATCGAGATCCCACACCTGCGCCAGTCGGGCAAGAACTCCGCGGACATCCGCATGGTGGTAGACGCGCTCGACCTCTGTTATACGAAGGGCCATGTCGACACCTTCGCGATTATCAGCGGCGACTCTGATTTTTCGCCGCTGGTAAGCAAGCTGCGGGAAAACGCCAAAACAGTCATCGGCGTGGGTGTTAAGAACTCCACGTCCGACCTGTTCATCAGCAATTGTGACCAGTTCCTGTACTACGACGACTTGGTGCGCGCCGAGCCGTCGAAGACACGGAAGCGTAGCGTGGCGGATGAGAGCAAGGGTCCTTCTGTTGCCACGGCGTTGGATCTCTTGGTGGAGACGCTGGAAGCCATCACCGAGGAAAGGGAGGAGGACGATAGCATCTGGGGTTCTATGATTAAGCAGGCCATCAAACGCCGAAACCCTGGGTTCAATGAACGCGCTTACGGGTTCCGTTCGTTCAACGACTTGCTCTTAGAGGGGCAGAAACGCGGCCTATTGAAATTGGAGGCCGACGAGAAGTCAGGCGGCTATACCGTCCGGGCGATAGATTAATTCCAAATTCCGAATTTAGAGAAATCGTCCTCGTGCTCGTCGTCGTCCTCGTCCTCGGCAATCCGGATGTTTCGCAATCAGATTGTGTGCGGTCCGATTCGGCTACCTTTCTGAGGGGGATTTTTCGACAGATCTGGACTTGGTCCAAGAGGTGGGCCGACTGATCAACGGACTGATCCGGTCGTTCTCCGCTCCAGCCACCAGCCACTAGCC
>DASZGG010000105.1:0-11850 GCA_035939025.1 Chthoniobacterales bacterium
CTGGCTCCGTACGATCAGATTTGATCCCGCATGACTTCAAACTGCCGGAATGTCCGCTCTGATAAATTTCAGTTCGAAAAATCGGTATTTCCTTGGGGGCCTCGATTCCGATCTTAACCGCATCGCCGTCGATCCTGGTCACTTTGATATGGATAAGATCCCCGATTATGATGCCCTCATTCACCTTTCTGGATAGAATTAACATTCCTGGCTACCTTCTTTAATATACGCTTGTGAGTTCCCTGGTTAGGATTTATAGACACAGTCTACATCGGAGGAAACCCACCCGAGCGACCTGAGATTAAACTGTGGAGGGCGCCTCAACGAGAAATCTCTCTTTGAGTCCCTGGTTTTGTTTGAGACGTTCCTCCATTCGGTGACTTAGTCGGTCAACTTCTGAAAAAAGGGCTTCGAGCAGCGGGTGTACATATTCGGGAAAACTTCGTATGACTTCGGGCGATTGCACGTCATCGTTCAGATGAAAGTTCGAGGCGGTCTGCCGGAGAGCGAGCTCCCGCCCCTGGGTACAACGTGAAATAAGGCGTAACTGGGCGCGAATTTGCTCTTCCAACCGCTCATTTTCCGTCGTGTCGCAACGGTACAAAGTTTCGGTTTGCTGATTCAACAACCGAATGAGCCCTCCTTTCTCCTGTAACTCATCCCTTAGAGCGTCTACCAACTGATCCCAGTCAACTTTTGTATCCATCTTTTGTTAGCTTTGAAATTTTCAGGCCAAAAGGTTGACCAGGTAGTTTCGGAGCAACCCGACCGTCTGCGTATGAATCTGGCAGATCCGGGACTCGGTTAGTCCGAAGCAAGTCGCTATTTCAGAGAGGCGCATGTTTTCGTAATAGTACATCGCCAATACCTTCTTCGGCACCGCTGGTAGTTGTTCCATACGTTGTGCGAGCAACGACAGCACTTCTTTCCGTTCTAGCGCGTCAAGAGGCGCAACACACGAATCGTCGGGGATGATTTCATGCAGGGATTGGTCCTCCGGATCAGACTGTTCGTCGACTCCGTCGAGCGAGACGAATTTCACCGGCCGAACTTCTTCCATCAGGTCGGCTAGCTCGCTTTCGGTCATCTGCATTTCGGCACAGAGCAAATCCTGGCTGATGCTTCCGCCTTGTTCTTGTTCCAACTTGGAAATGGCCGACCCGAGGCGCTTGGCTTTTGACCGCGTAGCGCGACTCATCCAATCCATCCGGCGAAGCTCGTCCAGGATTGCTCCTCGAATGCGAGTGGTGGCATAGCTGGCAAAACTGCATTCCCGGGACGCTCGATAATTTCGGGCGGCAGCTACCAGACCTGTCACTCCGATGCTATAGAGCTCATCCGTTTCAATCTTGCTTGGCAGCTTTCGCCGCATCCGTTCGACGATCGATCGAACCAGTGGAAGATGATTCTCGATAAGACGCTGAAACAAGCCCTCGCTGTTTGCATCAGTATCTCGGGCAGGAGCGACTGGTCGGTCGGCTAATTCGTTAAAGGCGAGAGGGGCTGTCATTTGCTTGCGTACAGGTTCGAACCCCATCCGAAAGCAACTCTGATGCCAAAGAATCTAAATAGAGGCGTCTATACGCATAACTCGTTTATAACAAATGACTTATACTTTGACATTTTTGTCCACTAAATTTTGAGCGCGTCTGTAAGCCACCCTGTAAGTCCGGTGGTATCGGTAAGGCGGCAAATTTTGCCGCGTCAGAAAGCAAATCGGCAGTTTCTGCGTATCCAACTATACCGCGGCCGCTGTCCCCAGTGGAGAGATTTGACTGGCCCGAATGGGACGGTAATAGCTGTCCCGCTGCATCGGTTCGCGCCCGGCTTCGCGGATTGTCCGCTCCAGAGTCGCTTTCGTTTGCTCCTGGGGTGTTTTTGAACCGGCCATGTGAAAGATTCTTTCCTCCATCAGCGTCCCGTGCAGGTCATCAACGCCGTAGTTCAGTGAGACCTGAGCCAACGGCAAGGTCATCGCAACCCAGTAGCCCGTGATATGATCGAAGTTGTCCAGGTAAATCCTGCTGACAGCAATGTTGCGGAGCTGATCCAACCCGGAAGCGTGCCTGATGTGCTTCAACTCGGTCGTTTCCGGCACGAAAGCAAAGGGAACAAAGCCGGTAAATCCACCGGTTTCATCTTGTAGCTCCCGAAGTTGACGCAAGTGGTCGACGCGGTGTTCGACTGTCTCTATATGCCCGAATAACATCGTGCAGGTACTACGACCGCCCTGTTTATGCCAGAGTCGATGCACATCTTTCCATTCTTCTGCAGTCTCCTTCCCGCGACAGATCTTATCGCGTACGACAGGATCAAAAATTTCCGCTCCGCCACCTGTGAGCGAGTTCAGACCGGCCTCACGCAACAATCGAAAGGTATCTAAAATGGAAATCTTGAAGACGCGCTCTGCAAGGTGGCGGATCTCGATCGCGGTAAATGCTTTAATGTGCAGGCCAGGATCAAGTGAGCGCAGATTTCTTAAGAGTTCGAGGTACCATTCACCCGGCAGCGTGGGATGAAGACCACCCACCATATGAACCTCTGTGATCCCAAGCATGAGGGAGCGGCGAGTTGACTCGACGATTTCGGGGATGGCCATTTCGAATGCATGCGGGTCACGTTTCCGAGCGCCAAAGGCGCAAAACTGACAGGATAGAATGCAGATGTTGGAGTAATTAATGTACCGATTGAGGATATAAGTGGCGCGGTTCCCGTTTTTTCGTTCACGAACGATGTTGGCGATCAAGCCGAGCGCGTTGATGTCGGTGGATCGGTACAGGCGGCCGGCTTCGCTGTCGCTTATTCGTTCTGCTGCGACGACCTTATCGTAGATTGAGCGGAGTTCTTGAGGGACGAGCCGGGTGCTTGTGAAATTTTTCACAAATTAAACCTGACACAGGACGATTCTCGCATCAAGCTCGCGCAACTTTGCTCATTTACTTAGCAACCTTTGTAGTCACGCCGTGTTATAAGATGATACGATGGCTCCTGCCCTCCGAGTGCTGAATCCTTCCATATCGCCAGTCGATTCACCCGAGCCTGAAATCGAGTGGATGGCTCGTATTCGAGAGGGAGACATGGAAGCGTTGCGGCTGCTCGTGGAGACGCACCAAGCTCGGATTATCGGAACGATCAGCAAGATGCTGGGATCCGATGCTGAGTCGGAGGACTTGGCCCAGCAGGTTTTTATTCGCGTTTGGAAATCGGCGCCACGCTACAAGCCGACCGCAAAATTCACTACCTGGCTGTTTCGAATCACTCGTAATCTGGTTTTCAACGAGCTCAGACGAAAGCGACACTTCGCGGATCAGGCCGAAGAAATCCCGGAACCCACCGAACGAGCGGACAAGGAGCCCGACCAGGTTTTGCTGGGGGAAGAACTTCAACTAGCGATTCAGGACGCGATCAATCGGTTGCCGGAATCCCAGCGCATGGCAATCATCCTGCGACGTTACGAGGAAATGCCTTACGAAGAAATTGCAAAAGTCATGGGGACGACAATCCCGGCCGTAAAGAGCATACTCTTCAGAGCACGTGCGGAACTGAGAGAGCGTCTGGCGAAGTATTTGACCTGACGTAAGCGAAAACTCCAGATTTTGTCTCTGTCTTGATGAAGAGGCAGAAATAAGAGGCAAAAGCTGGAGCTTGGCAAAGACAGGGGCAAAAGCTGGAGCTTTCGCTTACGCGGTGCGCAGCTGGCGAAATGCCGGTCCGAAGTACGCGAATAGATCTGAGGGCAACATTGATTCCTCGGAAGAACGATTTGCTGCAAGTTCTGCGGCTCTCCCGCAAAGCCAGGCACCTAAACGCCCGGCATCATAGGGAGAAATGCTTCTGGCCAGGAAGGCGGCACAGACTCCGGTCAGGACATCACCTGATCCACCAGTAGCAAGACCCGGCGAGCCGGTGGAGTTGTAGGCCGGAGGTTTGCCAATTTGACCAACTAAAGTTCGCGACCCTTTCAGCAAAAGCGCCGCAGGATATGCGGCGGTAAACTCGCTGACGATCTCGATGCGGCTCTTACCCGAAGTAGACCATAGACGTGACATTTCGCCTGGATGCGGCGTCAAGAGCCGTGGACCCGCGCATTTTGTCAATTGCACGACGGCACTCGATAAGGCGTTCAATGCGTCTGCGTCCACAACCATCGGTCCGGCGAATTGAGTGACGACATCCAGGATTTCCTGTCGTCGCGTCAATCCAAGACCGGGACCGATACCGAGGGCGTCTAGTCGATCATCCAGCACAGACCGAAAATCTATCGTTGGTTTCACCATGATTTCCGGAATCACCTTTGTCACTGCCAGGCTGTAAATCTCTTCTGGAACATACAGTGAGATCAGACCCGCGCCGGCTCGGGCAGCAGCTTCAGAACAAAGTATCGATGCCCCAACGAAACCACGCGAGCCCGCCAT
Source organism: Chthoniobacterales bacterium (assembly GCA_035939025.1). Taxonomy (GTDB): domain Bacteria; phylum Verrucomicrobiota; class Verrucomicrobiia; order Chthoniobacterales; family JAFAMB01; genus JAFAMB01. The sequence goes on from DASZGG010000105.1 coordinate 4,416, forward strand.
AACGCCCACGCGACCATAATCGCCCTTGTGAGAGTCGAACGACCGCCGCGGGACAAGGTCCTTAAGGTTTTTCGGTCCGGAGAGGATCGCGCGTCCTGGATCTTTCGGTTCCCTAAAGGTCAGTTCCGCGAGTTCGACGACGAGAATGCGACCGACGTAATTCGTAGCGTCGTCCCGAAAGAGCGGTGTTTTCGGAAAACCGATGGTAACCGTGAAGTCCGCCACGACAGCGTCAGGGTCGACGCCTTCCTCGCCGATACCGGTTGGGAGATCGATCGCATAAACGGTCGCGTCGGAGCACCGGCGCAGCGTATTGATTTCGCGGGTCAAGGCTTTTAACGCCGCGTTGAGCTGCGGCCGGGAACCGACGCCAAGGAGACCGTCGAGGATAACTACGGGCTTACGGCCGGGTAGATCGTAGAGTCGGTCTGAGACAAGGCGCGAATCCAGTTTTGGCAGCTTCTTTTTCGGCAGCGGCTGAAGATCGCTCTCCGAAACCAGGTGACGAGTCCAAATCTCCCAACCGGCCTTGGCGAGCAGAGACCCGACGACGATAGCGTCGCCGGCATTATTTCCTTTTCCGAGATAGGCAACACAGAGGCCAGGTTGAGGCTCCTGTTCAAGGACGGCATTGGCTATGCCCTCCCCCGCTTGATCCATCAAGATTTCCGCGTCGATCCCGTCGTCGAAGGCTGCCCGCTCGATTTGCTTCATTTCGCTGGCGGTGACGATAACCTCAGCCATAGTGACTGGTCAGGAAGCAGAATTCTCCGTTGTAAGCGAAAGCTCCAGCTTTTGGCTCTTCACTAAAACAGACCGCAAAAGCTGGAGCTTTCGCTTACAACGGAAAGCCACCATCTGATTCGGTAACTCCTGAACTCCTGCGACTTCTGAATTCTTCACTTTGCTCGTTTGTCTAAGAGAAGCTATCTGACCCGCAATAAGCGTCTGGTGCACTTAGCACGTCGGATTTGCGGGTCGCGCCCCCCGCGCAACCTGCATTCCGGACTTGTTCGCCGAACGTCACCGGACGCGCGGGAGCGCGTCCCTACCAGAGTGAACTGGCCCTACTTTTTGTCTGCCTCAACGTGCAACTCAATTTGAACGTCGTCTCCAACGACTTGAGTACCCTCGATGACTTTGTTCCAGCTGAGGCCGAAATCACTCCGCTTGAGAGCGGTTGCTGCATCCCATCCACTGACGATGGATCCCGGCTTCATGCCAGCCCCTTTGCCGAGTAATTCGACCTTCAACACTACTTCCTTGGTAACTCCGTGCATGGTCAGATTACCGGTCACATCGGCGGTATTTTCACCGGTCCGTTTGACGGAGGTGCTTTTGAAGGTGATCTCCGGGAACTTTTTCGCATCGAAAAAATTGGGAGACCTCAGATCGTCATCCCGCATTTTAACGCCAGTGTCAACGCTGGCCACCTGGATGGTTACCTCGACGGACGACTGTTCAGGGTTGGCTTCGTCCAGTTGAATCTGGCCTGAGAAGTCGTCAAATTTTCCGGGTACTTTAGAAAACAAATGACGAACTTGAAAACCAATCGTCGAATGAGCCTTGTCGAAGACGAAGGTGTCAGCCGCGAAGGCGGAATGAGCTATCAGGAGAGCCGATAGTGGGGCCAGGAGAGTTATTTTGTTCATAAAGATGCGCCCAAATTAAAGAATATCGTAATACAGAGTCAACGCCAGATAACCATATTCCCGGCCGCATGAGAAAACCCGTTCGGCGGCGTAGCCAAACGGGTTTTCTCGGTCGGGGGGGAAACGTGTAACCCTGAATGCCCTCTAAAACCTAGACTTTGCTCTTGAAGTCTTTGCCTGGAACGAATTTGACAGTCTTTGATTTCGGAATACGGATTTGCTGGAGAGTCTTCGGATTGACGCCTTTCCGGGCCTTTCTTTCGACCACCTTGAAGGTTCCAAATCCAACTAACTGTACCATCTTATCCTTTTTCACGCCGACCTTGACTGCATTAATGACTGCTGTGACCGCCCTTTCCGCTTCCGCCTTACTCGTTTCGCTTCCGAGCTGTTTCTGGACCGCTTCGACTAACTCTACTTTGTTCATGATAAACGATGCGTTTGCCGTGGGATGTTAGGCTTGGGAACGTAGCATTCAAGCCGATTTGCGGACGAACGCTCCTAATTTTGTCGTTTTCACAACATTCGCAACTTTTTGTCAATTCATTAATCTTGTTTTATGGAATTTCACCCTGTCCTGGAGCGCTGAGGCCGGTTTCTAGGGGCAAACCGATCATTTCCGACGACGTTTACCTCGCACCCAACGCCACGATTCTCGGCAAAGTCTCGATCCAGCGTCTGGTTTCACTGCGTGATTCGAGCTGACTGGTCCTGGGTTCTCCGGGCGAGGTCGTGCGAAAGGTGACAGACGGCGAGCAGAAGGGCATCGAGGAACTTGCCGAGAAATATGTGGCCGTTGCAAAGCATTACTGCAGACTCGAATAATCGATCGTCTTCAGGCGATCAAGACTGAGGCCTAACCTGGGGACACAATCGATCAAAGCACGAGTATACGGATGCCGTGGCTGGCGCAGAACATCTTCTGTGTGCCCAAACTCTACTAAGCGACCGCGAAACATCACCGCCACTTTGTCTGCCAGGCCGCCGATAATACCGAAGTTATGCGTAATCAGAATGATCGCCATCCGGTATTTTTTCTTAAGCGCCTGGAAAAGATCGAGGATTTGTCGCTGGATAGTTACATCAAGGGCTGTCGTTGGCTCATCGGCAATCAGGATCTCGGGCTGACAACAGAGGGCCATGGCGATCATCACGCGTTGCTGCATGCCGCCGCTCAACTGGAAAGGGTAGTCTCTCAGCCTCCGAGCTGGATCCACAATTCCTACCTGATCAAGCCAGTGGATGACCTCTTTGCGCACTTTGCGGACTTCCGGCCGATGTAAACGGATCGTCTCCGCGATCTGCTCGTAGATGGAAAAAACCGGGTTCAAGCTCGTCGCCGGCTCTTGAAATATATAGGCAACCTGATTCCCGCGGACCGAGCGCAGCATGTTTTCGCTCATACCGAGGATCGAGTGACCGTCGAGCAGGATGTCACCGCTTTTGTAGAACGCCGGAGGTTCCGGTAACAATCTGGTAAGAGCCAAAGCGGTAACGCTCTTGCCGCTCCCGCTTTCGCCAACAATGGCAAGAGTCTCGCCTTCTCCCAAAGAAAAAGATATTGATTCCACTGCGGTAAAGTCACCGTCGTCCAACCTAAAACCGATCGTGAGATCTCTGACCTCCAGCATCTGACTTAATTAGGACCAAGATTTTGGTTGTAAAGGCGAGAAACTGGATCGGGCAGTTCCGAAGGGATATCTCCGTGGTTGAAAACCGCACCGCCGGAAGATAGTAACGCTTTGTGAAACTATACACCTGCTTGCTCGTTGTCTTCGGCCTCTTGGCGCCATCACTCCGAGCCGAACAGAAAGAATTGGTCGTGGGAATGGAGATGTCATACCCGCCATTTGAGATGCTGGACTCGAGCGGCCAGCCGGCAGGAGTGAGTGTGGATATGGCTCGTGCGATGGGCCAATATCTGAACCGCCCCGTTCGGTTTGAGAATATTCCATTTGACGGATTGATCCCTTCTTTGAAGACAGGTAAAATTGATGTAATCATTTCGTCGCTGACGATGACGGAGGATCGCAAGAAATCGATCGATTTCAGCGATCCCTACTTGACGATGGGGCTGGCTATCCTTGTAAACAAAAACAGCGACATCCGGTCGATCAACGACATCGACAAACCCAGTCGCAACGTCGCTGTGAAAAAGGGGACGACAGGCAATATCTATGCAATCCAGCACTTCAAAAATGCGAAGCTGCTGGTCCTCAACGAAGAGAGCGCGTGTGCTATCGAAGCGGCGCAAGGCAAGGCAGACTGTTTTATTTATGATCAGGTTTCAGTCTTCCAAACTTGGAAAAAATACCAGGACACAACTCGGGCGCTCCTTCAACCGTTTCAGCAGGAACAATGGGCGATGGGGGTTCAGAAAGGAAACGACGACCTTCGACAGCAAATAAACGGCTTCATCAAGCATTTCAAGGAAACCGGAGGCTTCGAGCAAATCGGGGTCAAGTACTTTAGTGAAAACAAAAAGGCTTTCGAAGAACTCGGGATACCATTTTATTTTTGAGTTCGTTTAGCATCATGCCGGAGAAAGCAAAGCGGATCGAGTGGCTAAAATACTTGTTGGGCGGGCTGCTGACGATTCTTGCCCTCATCGTGGCGTTTTACCAACCGATCCTCTTCGGAGTTGCGCAGGTGGTGGCTCAGCAAATCGCAAAATCTCAAGAATTTTCGTTACGGTTCAAGATTCACGGCTCCATCTTTTCAAATCTCTACATCGAGGATCTTCATCTCCAACCGCTTCCGGAGAACACAAATTTACCGCTGGAACGCGTTGATGCCGAGCGGGTCGCACTTCGTTACAATCTACTTAGCCTGTTTAAGAAAGACTTCTTGAACCTCGTTGAACTCGTAGAACTTAAAGATATCAGCATCGTGATCCGTGAGGTTCCATCGACTCAACAACAGAGTCCCGCCAGCCTGCGGATGCCTGCCATCATACCTAAGAAGGTCGATATTCGAGGTTTCAATCTCATCGTCCGGGGAGAAAACGGCGATCTTGAGGTACGAAACTCTGCGTTGGCATTTCAGCAAGGCGAGGAGGGGTATCTGGCCTGCGAATCGCTTCGTATCCCTGCCATCGGCATGTGGAATCAGCTCCGCGCAGGTCTGCGGTATAATCAAGGGCAACTTGAGCTGACCGATTTTGCGTTAGAACCGATTTTCGCGGTGAATCGGCTGCAAGTCGATTTGTCCGGCTCCGAACAGGGAAGATTTCGCTTGAACCTGGACGGGAAGGCGCTGGAATCCTCCGTCGCTGCGAATGTTACATACGAACAACCTGCGGATACGCCATTCGTTAACGCGAGTTTGGAACTCACCGGTCTGGAGCTCAGCCAGATTCAGAAGCTGTCGCCTATACCGATATCCGGCTCCATTTCAAAAATCGATGTCCGACTGGAAGGTGATCTTAATCGCCCAAGGAGCTTCTCAGGCTCAATTGGCGTGGCCGCGAACGGTCTACGGTACCAAGACTACGGCATCGATACTGCCAGCGTCGCGCTACTCATCGACAAAGGGAAGGGAGAAATTCAGGAACTCTCCGTTAACGCCGGTCCAAACAAGCTTCGGGTTAGCGGTAACTTTACGCTCTCAGAGACACCGAACGAGCTTCTTAGCAGATCGTCAGCGGATATTGGCTTTGGTGCCGAGGTTCGCGGCCCCGAGCGCTACGTTCCAGATCTTAAAGCGACGACCTTGGTTACCGGAAGTGTAGGGCTGGCAAACGGAAGGGCCCAGCTGGTTTTCCAGGCTTCCGCCGGAAATATCAGCCTACCGAAATTCGCACCCGGGTTGGCCATTTCCGGGGTCAATGCGGATCTTTTTGCGGCTGCCCAGCTCCCGCTGGCCGAAGATCCCTGGAAATCCCTAGCTGCGGTCGTGGTCAGCAACGTCACAAACATTTCGTATCAGGACGCTCACATCCGCCAAGTCCAGGTGGCGGCTGACACCATGGACACCAAAACTGCAACCGCCAATTTAACGTTGCTAAGCGGAGAGAGCCGGGCCGAAGTAACAGCAAATTTCCCATTGCCGTCGTCAGGTGCATCGGTTGATCCAAGGCAAATCGCCGGTCATGTAAGGTTCAACATTGCATCCATCGCCGACTTCATCAGCCAGAATGAAATTGCGGGGAACCTGACCGCCAGCGGCGACGTTCAATTCGAGCACTTGCAGGCCAACGGAGCAGTTCGCGGAAGTGGCAAACAGCTAAAATATCGGGGAATGATCCTGCAAGCATTTGACTTGGACGCGGCCTTTAAAGGCCAGATGGCGGAAGTTCGCGATTTCCGAATTAGCTTTGATCCCGCTAACTACCTGGACCTAACGGGATCGGCTCAATTAGCCGATCCGTTCACGTTTCGAGCAGACGGTCAGGTGAAATTCAGGGATTTGGCCGTGCTAGACGAATTCCTGGGAGATCTGGGCGTTCAGCCTGGTCTGAGCGGCGGCCTAAACATCAATTTTACCGGTACCGGCGACGTCCGTAACCCTACGGCCCAACTTCAAGTATCGGGTAGTCAGTTGCAGTACCGCGGGTTTGTTGTGCAGGGCATCGATGTGCAAGCGATCGTCGAACACGCAAACGCAGACGTGGAGAGGTGTCGGATCAGCCTGGACGCGAACAACTATGTCGACATCCGTGGGAACCTCCAATTCGCTGATCCCATTCAATACCAGGCGGGTGGACGAATTAATTTCCGAGATCTCGGCCTATTTAATGCCTTGCTGAAGAGTCTCGGGCAACCCCAAGGGTTGAGCGGTGCGCTTAACGCAAACTTCTCCGGAACCGGTAACAGCAAAGACACTGCTGCAGATCTCCAGGTCCAGGGCGAACAACTAAAGTACCGTGGACTGCTGATCCAAAGCGTTAATGCAGAGGCGACCGTCAGGAATTCGAAGGCAGATATCCAGATCTGCCGAGTGACACTCGACGCAAATAATCGCGTAGAATTAACAGGAACGGCTCAACTCGCCGATCCGTATCCCTACGTACTCAATGGCACAATCGGATTGACCGACCTCGGCGTCTTCAACGATCTCCTCAAGAATCTTGGGCAACCGACCGGGTTGAGCGGCATTCTCAAGGGTACATTCTCAACAAAGGGCGACGCAAAACACCCTGAAGCCCATATTCAACTTTCCGGGGATCAATTAAAGTACCTGGGCCTTTTAATTCCGAACATTGGCATTGAAGCGGCGGTCGAAGGAGGAAGAGCCGACCTCAAGACTTGCCGAGTCACGATTAATGAGAACGACTTCATTGATGTGACCGGAGACGTTGGCCTCGTCGCACCTTATCCATACGACGCGAGCGGCGCAATCACACTGCGAGATCTGGGAGTCTTTAACGAACTGCTCAAGAATGTTGGTCAGCCTGGGGACCTGAGCGGCAATTTGAGGCTAAACTTCTCCGGGGAAGGTGACACGAAGAACCCCACAGCACACGTCCAGTTCCTGGGTGAAGGACTTAAGTATCGCGGCTTGTTGGTCCAGAATGTCGACATTGAGTCAAAACTTCAAAACTCGCTGGCGACGATCGAAAAGGGCCGATTGAGTTTGGATCCAGACAACTACATCGACGTCACCGGAAACGCGCAGATCGCTGAACCGAATTCGTATGAGGCTCACGGTACGATTGCGCTGAAAAACCTTGGCGTTTTCAACGACTTGCTTCGGAGCCTCGGACAACCAGGCGACCTTGCCGGGGCACTCCAAGTGGACCTTTCCGGAAAGGGTACCGTTAAGAATCCAACGGCCGAATTCCG
>DASZGG010000106.1:0-5558 GCA_035939025.1 Chthoniobacterales bacterium
TTCCCCTCTGGCTCTCGGCACCGCCTTGTTGTAGTCGCCATTTGCGATATTGATCGCGTTTTCGCGGTCCTGCTGCGCTTTGTTGACCTCGTTGAACGATGCCTGCACCTGACTGGGCGGATTCACGTTTTTCAACTGCACTTGATCCACGCGAATACCAAGATGGTACCGCTTGGACAATTCCTGCATCCGCGCGAGCGCCTCGATCTCAATATCCTGCCTTCCGATGGTTATCAATTCGTCCACTGTGCGGTCGCCGATTACCTCACGCATTGCAGCTTCGGACAAATCACGAAGCGTTTCCCCGGGATTGCGCACATCGAAGAGATACTGCCTAGGGTCTTCGATACGATATTGGACGACCCACTCCACGAGTGCTGCATTCAGGTCACCGGTGACCATGGATTTTTCTTCGTCCTGATCCTCGCCGACCTGGACCGGATTCGTAAGATAGCCCGATGAGGCGAAGCCAAACTCAAGTTTCAACTGGCGCCGGGTCGGCAGAACGGTCACCATATCGACGCCAAATGGTATCTTGAAATGCAGCCCCGGCTCAACCGTCTCTAAGAACTTCCCGAAACGCAGCACCACGCCCTCCGACTCAGCTTCCACCGTGTAGTAGGACGTCCACAGCCCCACGATCAGGAGGAAACCGATGAAGACGACAGCGATCAGGCCGAGAGACGGGAGTTTGAAATTCACATTGATAAAGCGCGGCGTGTGATTGGCCACGCGAGTAAGGCTATTGGAGCATTAGAATACAGGGAGCGCACTCGACACTATGACATACTTTTTCAGGAGGCATCAGATTTTCGGCTGATTTCCACTCTTCTTACGACTATCATCGCCCGGAAAGTGCTCTGTTCAGGGCCGAAAGCCCTCGATTTAGCAACCACGGTTCCAAGCACATGTCCCTGAAAATTGATCTTTCGCAATTCAGTTTGAAGCAATTCAGATCCTACGCCCGTTTTGATAACGGTCAGGAGGAGAAGCTGCGGTCTTATCTCGACTACGATTTTGCGATAGAGTTTTTTGTACGCGCGCTGGAAACAGCAATCAAAATCCGCCCCGGGGTTCTCATCGGAGGAGTTCCGCTTGGCGAATCTACGGCCGGCGGGATCGTGTTTCAAATCACCTGCATGCAAAGAGTGGAAAACGGTGTCGCATGGGATGATTTCTTCACCGCAGTTTGCCACCGTGAAGCCGTCGAGCAATTTTGCGCGGAACTTCAGGAACAGTATCAAAGATCCGCTGCAATCTATTTGCCAGAGTCTGATCCGGAACTGTTGAAGCCAAAGCCGGTCCGATTGCATCACCAGCGCGCAGTTAAGGTCGTCAGTCCCAATGGGTTGCCGGTTAAATGTGTCGATCGCACATCTCGCTGGGGTAATCCGTTCAAGATCGGAGTAGACGGCACCAGAGAAGAAATCATTCAGAAATATCGTGCCTGGTTTTTGACAGGCACCGACTCGAGAAAAGTCGGGCGGTACGTTGTCGACCCGCAAATCCTCCGCGAACGAATTCGCGAGCTTAGAGGATTCAACCTTGCGTGCTGTCCGCCGGGGTTGCCCTGCCACGCCGATTTTCTGCTCGCACAGGCGAACCAGCCAGAATCGATGCTCCAGATTGCCTCGGCCCCGATAACTCCTTAGCGCCCAATCAATTATTGGATTAGATTGGCAACCTTGATGCCATCATTTACCCGCGTTGAATTTTCCGTCGGTCCAAGCTTAAGGAGCCTTCGTATCGTTTTGCTGATCGAATTCCCGGACGAAGTACTAGAGCAAATTAAGAAGGGGAAATCGAGTGCAGACGTGGAAGCTCACCGTATCGCTCTGGATGCGATCCATGCACTACATTTCGCCAACGTACGCGGTGAGATGACCTTCATTTCGAGCGCACCAGGCAAGATCAAAAAGCCCGATTCGCTTGGCGAACCTCATTATACCGCCGAAGACGGGTGCCGCGTCTGGGTCATTAAAAAGCCTTGAGCCAGGCACTCGCAGGAAGGAATGTGCTTCCGCGCATTGGCGTTTGCGCGTATCAACGCATTTTTTTGGCGCCACAGCCGTGGCACTCTTGCGCTTTCGGAGCTGCCGCCCTCCGGTGGTAGGGAGCGCGTCCCAAGGATCTCACAGCATCGCTTAACCAAATAGCTGCCCCGCTCATAAGGCCGGATGCGTAGTATCTTTGCAGCAAAAATTGGGCTGGCGGCTGCGTTGCTCGTCGGTTACGTATCGACTTAAATAGGTAGGCGCCCTCTAACGCCAGGCCGGCTCAAGCGTCTTGCCGGCGGCTCATTTTGAACACAGCGGCATCACCATTGTATGCGAGACGGTACACTATAGGATCGCATGTCATCGTAGGATCTGGCCCTATGTCTCCCAATCGTCTCAGTAATCTCAGGATTGTCGTTGTCGATGATAACAACGACGTACGAAGGTATGTGGGTGCCTACTTGGGCCACTTGGGTGCAAACGTCGTGATGGCGGAGAATGCGATCGAAGGCCTGGAGGCAGTCAAGACTTACCGGCCGAATTTAGTGTTGTCCGATATTTCAATGCCCGGACGGGACGGCTTCGGGTTGCTAAGTGACATTCAAGCTCTCGGACCTGAGGATGGAGGCGGTGTACCGGTAATCGCTATGACGGCCTTAGTAACGCACGTAGATCGCGCACGCATTCTTAATGCCGGCTTCAAGGCATTCTTGCCGAAGCCATTCACTCCAGAAACCTTAGTGAAGACCCTTTTAGCGGTGCTCAACGCCTAACCCGCAAAATCACAGCGTAAGCGAAGGCTCCAGCCTTTGCCTTCATGGTGCGCCACACGGGCAAAGGCTGGAGCCTTCGCTTACGCTTAGGCCTGTGAATTCCCGCTCGTATTAGTAAGTACGTCGGCTATTTTCTCGGTCGTTTCTGTGAGCTTGTCCGATGCTTTTGAAACGGCTTCGGCCTGCGGTAAACCCGCCTCCTCTAGTTCGCTCTTCGCCGTTTCAATCAGGAAGAGAGCCGCGATCATCGAAGAAGCAACCTCCTCATCATAGGCTTTGATGATTCGATTTCGTTCTTCCTCACGGCCAGCGATCCGGCCCTGTTCAAATTGCGCCGGCGTCGAATCGGAAAAGTCCAGCATCACATAACCGATTTTGCCGGCGGACCTGACAACGTACCCTGGTGCGGGGTCGGCATCAAAAGAGCGCCTGACAGCGCAGGGGATGAAGTCGACGGGCTGCCCTTCTTCCTTGTCTGAGAGCGGAAACCAAGACGCGCCAAATGCAAACAAGTCCTCCGGCTTGGCAGATTTGATTTCGTCTTCGGAGTAACCCGTCTGCTCGAGAAACCTCGGATTCCATGCCAAAACCGAACCCCGCTCGAAATCCACAATCGCCCTGGCCAAGGCGAGCTGGTTCAAGACCGCGCAGACTTGCTGCAAGCTTTCGGTTGAGAGATCGATAACCGATTAGATCTTCACATTTAGCCCTAAGTCAAGTTTAAGCGGTAACGTCTCCGCATTCGGAAGGTTGCGGAGCCCTTCATTCAAGATATCTTCCGCAGCGGCACGCTCTGCCTGCTGCATTTCAAGCGCGCTAGTGTTCTGTTTCACATCCATAGGAGATGAGCGATGAACAAATTTGATCGACCGTTTGTGAGCTTCTTGGCGTTTATATTGTTGTTCATCCATCTGCCAGTGCACGCGCAAGGAGGGGAAACGCAAATAACACCCGAGCGAATGAACCAAGCTGTGCGGGAAGTCCAAAAACTCTGCGAAATTGAGATTGAACAAGGAGCGGTTCCGGGTCTCGCGATCGCCGTCGTGTTTCAGGACCAAGTGGTGTATGCTGGAGGTTTTGGCGTGCGGAATGTCAACACGCACGAACCGGTAAATGCAGACACCGTGTTCCAACTCGCATCGTTGTCCAAACCCATCGGCTCGACCGTCGTGGCGGAACTTGTCGGCGAAGGCAAAATCTCATGGGATTCTAAAATCAGCGATCTCGATCCCGATTTTGTAATGTATGATCCGTGGGTTACTCGCGAAGTTACTATTCGTGACTTCTATTCGCATCGCAGCGGATTGCCGGATCACGCCGGCGATTTGCTCGAAGATCTCGGGTTCACACGCGAAGAAATTTTGCATCGCTTGCGCTACCAAAAACCCGACAGCAGTTTCCGTTCGCATTACGCGTATACCAATTTCGGCATTACGGAAGCCGGCATTGCTGCAGCCAAGGCCTACAACACGACCTGGGAAAACGCATCAGAGCAAAAATTGTACGGACCGCTTGGCATGTATTCCACTAGTTCGCTCTATGCCGAATTTGTTGCTCGCACGAACAAGGCGCTTGGGCATGTACAAGAGAACGGCAAGTGGGTCCAAAAGTATGAGCGCGATCCCGATAAGGAATCCCCCGCCGGAGGTGTCAGCTCATCGGTAAACGATCTTGCCAAGTGGCTGCGTTTGCAGCTCGCGGATGGACAATTTGACGGCAAACGAATCGTCGATGAAAAGGCGTTGTCGGTAACACGTGCGCCGCAAATATTGACGGGATACAGTCCATTGGACGGGTTACCAAACTTTTATGGGTTAGGTTGGAATGTCCGTTACGATAAAGAAGGGCGGTCGCGCCTTGGGCATTCGGGCGGATTCGCGTTAGGGGCGGCAACAACCGTGCAACTGGTCCCTTCGGAACATTTGGGTGTTGTCATCCTCACCAACGCTTGCCCAGTCGGCGTTGCGGAAGGGATCGCGTCTACATTTACCGATGTTGCGTTATATGGGAAAGCTACGCGCGACTGGCTCGCGCTTTTCAAACAGGTCTATTCAGACCCGGCGACGGTCGGTGTGTACCTTGGAGCGGACTACTCCAAACCGCCCGCATCGCCCGCACCCACGCTGGCGAATAGTGCATACTTCGGAACCTACACCAACGACTTCTTTGGAGACATTCAGATTATCGAAGGGGGCGGCGGACTGGCTATTATCGAGGGTCCCCACAAGTTAACTTTCCCTTTGAAGCACTATGACCGGGACGTATTCACCTATAAAACGGAAGGCGAAAACGCAGTCGGCGAGAGCGGTGTTACCTTTACTATCGGCGCGGACGGCAAAGCGGCGACAGTGGTTGTCGAAAATCTGAATGTGCGAGGCGAAGGGACGTTTAATCGCCAATCCGCACAATAATTCAGGAATGGTGAGTAAAGGAACAGGAGTTTCTGGAAGTCGGTCTGAAAAACTTTTCCGCCGAGCGCTTAGGAAAACGTGCCCCAACTCGTCGCGTTCGATCATTCTTGACTTTTGGCAGGTGGTGGTTGGTTCAAAGCCTGAAGAACTAGCGCCACAAACGTCACACCGTGCGTGGCGCCCAGAAGAGCCGTGCAGATAGCGAGAAGCTTCCCTTGTGCAGTAGCCGGGATGATGTCGCCGTAGCCAACGGTCGTGAACGTGATAATCTCATAGTAGAAGTAGTCAATTAGAGGTCGGCCCAGCGTAATCGATCCCTCTGGCGCGTGGGGAAGAAGATCGTATTCGATAGCGAAGACTGCCAGAACGCTGCAAAT
>DASZGG010000107.1:0-3254 GCA_035939025.1 Chthoniobacterales bacterium
GAATTCTTCCTCGAAAATCCGCAAACCGCGATCCAAGGTGTGATTGAATAAAACTTCCTCACTATCTAATACATCAACTAACTTCTTTTTCTCTGATTCCAATTCCGGAAAAACCGAGCCAAAGTTATCGACCACTGTTGGGACTAATTTGCTAAGAAATCCCTCAAAACCAAAGCCGAGGTAGCGACCAAACATTACCGCTCTGCGAAGGATTCGTCGCACGACATAGTTGCGATCCGTATTGCTAGGGAGAATTCCATCCGCGATAGCAAAGGAAAGGGTGCGAATATGATCCGCCACCACCCTGAAAGCGACATCAATTTTTTCCTGTTCGGAGAGGTTAGAGCGCGAGCCGGGCAGCGTACTTCCGTATGATTTGCCACTCAGGTCCGAGATTCTTTGGAAGATCGGCCGGAAGACATCGCTCTCGTAATTGGAAATTGGGCGGTTGAAATCCCGAAAATCTTTGGTGCATTCGATAATGCCGGCGACCCTTTCGAAGCCGAGTCCAGTGTCCACATGTCTAGCGGGCAACGGCGAATATCCGCCGTCCGAATCGGCATTGAACTGGATAAAAACCAGATTCCAGATCTCCATGCATGACGGCTTTCCCTGGTTGACCAACCTGCCCTCTGTGTCTCCCGTCACCGTCAGGTCCATGTGGATCTCCGAACAGGGACCGCAAGGCCCGGTATCGCCCATCATCCAGAAGTTGTCTTTGCGGTTGCCGTTAACGACGTGGATCCTCGGATTCAAACCGGCTCCGGCAAAGGCGATTGCCCAATACTCGTGGGCTTCCTCGTCAAATGCTGCCGGATCACCTTCCCCCGGTGCATAGACCGTGGCGTAAAGGCGGTTTGGCGGGAACTTCCACCGTTCGACCAAAAGCTCCCAGGCCCAATTGATGGCCTCTTTTTTGAAGTAATCACCAAAGCTCCAATTTCCAAGCATTTCGAAGAACGTGTGGTGATAGGTATCGAAACCGACGTCATCGAGGTCATTGTGCTTGCCGCCGGCTCGTATGCACTTCTGAGTATCGGCAACGCGCGGCGGGGTGTATGGCGGTTTCTCCTGGCCGAGAAAATACGGTACGAACTGGTTCATGCCCGCGTTCGTAAACAGCAGATTTGGAGCGCTGGGAAGCAAACTCGCAGATGGCACAATCGTGTGCTGTTTTTCCCGGAAGAAATCCAAAAAAGATTGCCTGATCTCGAATGCCTTCATGATACAGCGATCTAATGCTGAGCCGCGAAGATGCGCGAAAAACCGTGGGGGCTCAAGTGAGAGCTATTGATAAGACAGAAGCCCGCGAAACACGCTAAAAGACGCGAAAAATTGAAGAGCATTAGAGGCCGAACGCCGATACGCCGATACTCCGGTATCACTCCGGCACATGAACTTTGCATGTGGTAAAGTAGCATAAGCATCCTGCTTGTCGGGTCAGCGAGAGGAGGGCGCGACGGAACAGGCTGGAAGCCTATTGCGACGGCAAAAGGCTCATTCGCCGTCATCGCCCACGGATGTCAGGAGACTCCTCAAACGGGTTAAAGACCCGAATCTCGTAATACCACACCTCATAGCCACGAACACGGGTTTGGATCGTGGGTCGGCCAAAAAGCGCGCGAACGTCCGCCTGAGCGGTCACGCCCTCAAATAATGCCGCAAGGCGCAGCCTTTCCCAGCCTTCCGGCCTGATGGTGTAAATATAAACTGGCGCGAAGGCAACTCGGCCACTGGCATCAAACGGAATCGCGATAGCGTCATCGCCAAATCCCTGGGTGAACATCCTCGGTTCCTCGACCGGGGCTCGTACCAGGCCCCAATGCCACCATTTGCCGGAATCCGAAGGCACCATGTAGTACTCGCGGTGACGCCCAAGAACTACGAGGTCGGGATCGTTCGGAAGGCGAGGAACTAGCCCCGCAAAACTATCTGCCAGCCCTAGCGCCAGCAGCACGCTCAGTACGATCGATCGTTTCATACGTTTTCATTCCTGTAAACAAGACGCATCATCCGGCCATAAATTCCACTGCCGTCCTTTGGAGCGCAAACCCGCTCTCTTCTCTCTGAGAATCAGAAGGCTGCAGCATCCTCGATTGTCTGGTGGCTTTCGCCGGGTTACCTGAGGCTGACTTCCCTACCCGTCAAGCTGGATTGATAGATCGCATCGAGCATTTCCATGAGCTGGACCGCCTGGATTGAGCTATTGATGGCGGCTTCTTCGCCCCGGACTGCCTGCAGAAAGTTCCGCATCTGCGCAGTAAATTCGTGTTTGACAGGTTCGAAGGGAAGTTCACTATCCACCAGCTTTCCATCTCGATCCTCGAATAATGCCAAAGGGGAGATCCTAACTGACGGATCCAACTGAAAAGTGTCCACGATACGGATCGACCCTTTCGGTCCATAAACGGTCGTACTGAATAACTCGCGCTCGCCCTCCTTTCCGAGAGGAATGTCGTCTGTCAGATTCCCTGCCCAGGAAACTTCGAACAAGACTGAAGCGCCATTCTCGAACCGGATCATCCCGTAGGCGCTGTCTTCGACGTCAAAGACAGGCGTTTTCACGAGCTGAGGAAACTTTTGGTAGGTCTGGGCTGAAACGGTCCTCGGTTTTGGATTACCCATTAAATACCAGGCAGCGTCGATCGCATGTACTCCAAGGTCGATCATCGCTCCCCCTCCTGCCCTGGAACGATCGGTAAACCAACCGTCAATTCCTCCAGGAGTCCCTCTTGCTCGCACCCACATCGTTTTCGCGAAATAAATTTCACCTAGCCGCCGTTCACTGACTGCCTTCCGGGCCGCTTGCATCGGACCGGAGAAGCGCATCTGCCGGCCAAAAAAATAAACCAATCCTCGTTGCTCAGCTTCTCCGTGCAGTTGCCGCATTTGCTCTGCGTTCAGTGTTGGCGGCTTTTCGCACAAGACATGCTTTCGGGCCTGCAACGCCTTCAATGTTCCAGGGAAATGAAGCGCGTTAGGCAAACTGACAACCACAACCTCGAGGTTAGGATCCGTCAGCATCTCTTCGTAGCTGCTGAAGACCTTCTCCGGCGAATACCTTGCGGCAAACTTTTTCCGACGCTCTTCGTTGAGGTCGCACGCTGCATATAAATGCCCAAGTCCGCTTTGCTGGATTCCTTCTGCGTGTCGCCTTCCAGGCCAGCCCAGTCCGACGATGCCAACATTATTTTTGTCCATGGCTCGCTAGAAAGAAAAAGCCAAAAAGGACGGGATGCAAACGCCGACCGCGA
>DASZGG010000108.1:0-3196 GCA_035939025.1 Chthoniobacterales bacterium
CCGGACGTTACAGCAACAAGAATATCCTGGTGTGCTGGCATCATGGGAAGATTCCGAAATTGCTCGCCGCTTTTGGCGCGGATCCTCAGAAATTACTTCCTAACGGAAAATGGCCAGAAGATGTGTTCGGCTGGGTCGTCCGCCTGGAATACAGTCAAAAGGGAAATCTCAAAGCCAAAGTAAAGGATGAGAATTTGATGCCAGGAGACGCGACCAATCCGCCGCCTCAACCATCCACTTAAGAATACTTCGGTGATTTATTGCCGGTCTTCCGAGAGGTGGCAAAGGGACGCGCGCCTTAACACGCTACCTCTTGGAACCCACCGGCGAAGAGGGCCAGTTAGTCGTTGAGATCGACCGACAGGGACAGCGCTTGCAGTTTGGAAAGCTGGTGGCCGACGAAGCAAGCAGATCCGCACATCACCTTACTGCTTTCGGGTACTAGGCAAGCACACGTGAATCAGCTAGGATCCGCTTGCTAGTCAATCCCTCACAACTCTTCATGATAACCCGAGCGCGTTTCACTTTTTCAGATCGTTTGCGCGATCTGACCTCCTTGGTCGCCGTTTTCTCGTCACTGGCATTCGGTGGATCGCTGACGGCGCAACCGGTAGATCGCTATTCGTTCCCTCTCGATCGAGAGGCCCCACGCGGCATCCAAACCATCCGATATTCCGTTCCGAACGGTGGCCCCGACGAAATCTCGGTCCTTCCCCGCCATCTCGGATTTGCCAAATACCAGGGAAAGGACGGAGCCGAAGATACCGCTGACGAGAAGAAACTCGCGCGGTACGATTTTTACAAGCCCGGCAATACGCACGATGACGGCGCGGTTGCCCTCTGTCCGAAAAACAAGAGCACCAGTGCGGCGGTAGAACTTTTCGAGATTCCTCAGGGCAGCTCCAAACCCGCCGAAGAAACCGCCTCCTATTGCACGTCAATTCGCAAGACCAGCAAAGACATGGCGAAGTTCAAACAGACCGACAATGTCTTCACCACAACCAGCACCGCGGCAATCCTCGGATATTATCATGTATCGAGGGCATTAGGCGATATCTGCGAAATTCAGCCGGCGATTTTGCGGACGATGGATATTGAACAGCACAAAAAGGTGGTGAAGCTGGCGGCCGATCTCGGCATCGGTGGAACGGTGAGGAAAAGCTGGAATTTGTTTAACAAATATTACGCCAATCCAAAGGCTTCCTCGGTCGCGGCGAGCCTTTTCACCAACGATTTTCAACAGATTTATGGAGCACTCCTGAAGAAAACCCGCGGCGAAGAACCCTACGCTGAATGGCTTCGCGCAGGGACCAACCTCAGCTCGGTCCAGGCCTTTCGGAATATGACTGATTCTCGGCCGGTCGCCGCCATCCTAGGCTCCTCCCAGTTCACTCCGAAGAACGTCCAGGCGTTGGTCGGCATGCGCGACATGAGCGAACTCATCCTGCTCGACTATCTCCTTGCGCAATCGGACCGTCTGACGGGTGGAAACATTAGCGATTACAACGTGGTCTACTATCTCCAGGACAACCAGGTGAAGCACTCGCGCAAATCCGACAATGTTCCGCCCGGCGCTACCCAGGTAAGCGTCAAGAAACTGACGATCGTCGATACCGATGCCGGACTTCTTAACCAGAATGTGTTCGAGCAAAAAGGATATCTTAACCAGATCTGTCATCTGCACCCAGACACGTACAATCGACTCCTCGATTTCGCGCAGCGCTGGAAAACCGACCCGGAGGTTAAGGCGTTCTTTCACCAGGAGTGTACCTTCAACAATGGGCAGTTGGCGCGGTTTGAGAAGTATCTGTTGAACGCGGCGGCCACCATGCAAAGCCGGCGGACTGCCGGGAAGCTGTTGTTGGATCTTGATCTCGACGACTTTTTCAAGCCCGAGCATTCTTAAAGGAACCGAATGGCTTTCTCCAGCTAGCGGTACCAGCTTTCCACCGAGAGGCCAACGACATCGAAATTTGGCAACACGTTGAATCAGGCGTTGTTGACAGGGTCTATGCCGCTGTCACCGGAGATCACGCGGCGCATCGAGTTGGGTGATCGCCTGATCGAGGTCTTTAGAGACAATCATTTCGAGAAGGGTTTTTGAGAAACGTAAGTCCCTCATCCCAGGGAATCTGGTGACGCTTGGCGGCGATCCTCTCGAAATCGGTCGTTTTCGAGAATGGGATGATGTTGTGAATTTCCCGTCACCTTGGCTTATTTCAGAGTGCGTTGGTGCCCTTTCTTGTTCGTGTTAGTGTCTACATAATCCTCCCGATTCATGAAATATCCGTTTCTATTTTCCCTAGCGTCCATCGAGTCGCCTTCTCGGTCTGCTTCGGCAGAAACTGTGGTCAAATAGCCTGAACCACGCCGAGCTTGAGCTGCGATTTCATTACGAAGCCGCGCAAGACTGGGCGGCTCCTCCAGCCTATCGGGCGAAGTCAGGACCAGTTCGTCCTTATCATCCACCTTCTCAACTCGAGCCAATGGGTTCGATGAAAGGTTGGTGGCGACCTGCTGATACGTCTGATTTAGTTGGCGGCCAAGTGCTACGAGCGTTTCTTCAGCCGACAGAGAATGGCCCAAGGATCTGCAAACAGCCGGTCGAGCGGATTCCCAGGCTGGACCGCTCAACAGACCGATTCGTGCGTCCGCATATCGAAAGCTGGGTGCAATGAATAAGTCACGGCGCCGGAGTGCCGAGCGGAGCCGGTCCAGGAAGCAAAACACGAAGGCTTTACGGTCAATGCGTTCGTCATCGCCGAAGACATATTGACGCCAGGCACGAGTTACAATAGCAAGCGGCGGATCACCCAAATGCGGACGATCTTGCGGCGGCACAACAGACGGGCTGGGGTGTAGATGTAGGGGGCCTGGCCACGGCACTTGTAGACACATTCATCCTGTTAATCGTCATAGCGAAAGTCCCGGCTGCTGTAGCCTCCATTTGTGGTGTATCCGCCGGTGGGACCGGGGGATACGGAATGAGCACGCTCTTTGCCGGGGTCGATATGGGAGCGCAAGCGGCAGCTACGGTTTCGGGCGTTGAGGCCGCAGCTATGGCCGGGGGTCGAGCCCTGGGAAGTGCGGTGCGCAATGCCGTCAAACAAGGTCAGGCGCTCTCAAAAGGCAAACCGTGAGGAACAACAATTTATGGGCGGCATAATCGATGAGATGATCCGCGGTTACGCCAAGG
>DASZGG010000109.1:0-6117 GCA_035939025.1 Chthoniobacterales bacterium
TTCCCAAATATTTATCAATCCGAGGGATACCCCATTTCCACAGGAGATAGGCTGTAATTAACCCAACGAAGGCACCGACTGTCACATCCGAAAAGTGATGGACATTGAGGTAGATGCGAGACCAACCGATCGCAACGGCGATCAGAAGCAACCACCAACCGTACCATCGTCGGGCAAACACCGGGACACCGAAGAAAGCAAATGCTGCACCGGTGTGCCCGGAAGGGAACGCATGGTATTTATTCTTGAACAACAAAAATTCGTGATCCCGCCATAGGCCATTCCATTCCTGGTTCGCTTCCGTGTTATTGGGCCGTGCTCGTCCGGAGACGAGGCGGACCGAGTTAACGACGGCCCCTGCAATTGTCGAAGCCATCATCATGCAGAGCAAAAGCTTGCACAGAACGCGATTTCGCGCCCACCAGGCCGAAGCCAAGCCAATACAGCCGAAAAGCATCAACTCCGGCCAATCGCCCCAGCTGCTGAGAAAGCCCGCAAAGTTTTTCAGCGTCTTCAGATCGTGGGTTTTTACCCACTGGATGACGGCTTGATCCCAGAAGAAACTCAGCACACACAGGATGATTCCGGCAACCAGCAGACCGATAACCAGTGCGGGCGAATCAACGTTTGATTTTCGTTTGCTTTGGTTACTCTGGTGATTTCCCATGCCGGAGATTAACTACACTGGCCAAACCTTTTGTCGAATCGCTGCTTTACTCTTCTTTTTCGGTGCTGCGCTGCTCTATTCGTTAGGCAATTGGTCCTTGCCGTTGATTGATCGCGACGAACCCCGCTTCGCCGAGGCCTCACGTGAAATGCGCCAGAGCGGGGATTTCCTGCTACCAAGGCTCAATGGGGAGTACCGATTCGATAAACCACCTCTGATCTATTGGTGCCAAGTCCTGGCGTACGATATTCTCGGCGAGAATGATTTCGCAGCCCGATTGCCTTCGGCGATTTTCGCGGCTCTTACGGCCGTAACCACGTTGATATATTCAAGCCGGATTTTCGGACCTCGCATTGGCCTGTGGTCAGGCATCCTGTTTGCCACGAGCCTGCAGGTATTCATCCACTCGCGTGCTGCAGTGGCCGATATGCCCTTGGTTTTTTTCTTTCTCACCGCGACGTGGGCCGACTGGGAACGACTACGCAAGCCTGACTCTGCATTTTGGCGGTGGACATTTTACCTTTCTCTGGGTCTGGGCTTTCTGGCAAAAGGTCCTGTCGCTCTGCTTCCTGTCTTCTTCGCGCCCATTCAGTCGTTTCTCAATCATTCTCCGTACCGCTTCCGATTCCGATCTGCAATACAGGGCGTTCTCGTAGTGCTCGTCGTGATTGGGCTTTGGGGTGTCCCGGCATTGATTGCCACGCACGGTGAGTATCTGAAAATTGGCATTGGCAGGCATGTATTCCTGCGCTCCCTTCACCCGATGGAAAGTCATGGTCTGGCGGGCGTCTGGGGTTACATGTTATTCCTGCCGTACTACCTGGTTGTTACCTTCTTCAGCTTTTTTCCTTGGTGCCTGTTTCTCCCCGGCTGCGTAAAGCGGCTATGGGCACACCGGGAGCCCGATGAAAACTATCTTTTGGGACCAATTCTAATCGTCTTTCTCGTGTTCACACTGATTCAGACTAAGTTGCCTCATTACGTCCTTCCAGCATACCCGATGCTTGCAATGCTGACGGCCCGGCAGGCCGAACAAAGCAGATGGGCGCGGCCCATCCTCGCAACGACCCTGGTCGTCTATCTTCTGATTGCCCTGGTTGGATTCCGGATCATCGAACCAGAATTTGTATCGAAGAGAATTGCTCAAACGGCTCTCCCCCTCATTTCGCCGGAGACGCGGACGGCTTCGCTCGACTACGATGAGCAGAGTTTAATTTGGTATCTCCGCGAAAAGACGCACGCGTTCCACCGGCGCCTGGATTCGGGTCAGTTCACCGATTTCATGAATCAACCGGGCCCGGCGCTTTGTGTAGTGAACGTGGAATCGGTTCACCAGATTCACCTCAATCCCGAATGGCGCACGTTCTCGGTATCGGGACATAACTTCGCGCGCTGGAGACTGAGACAGTTCCCTCTGTTCGGCCTCCAAACCGTCTTGCCTCTTCCTGAATCGTTAAGCCTCCTAACAATTATCAAACAGTAAGCCCGGCCGTGTGGGCGTTGGGCGATTGGGCACGCGTGGCGCGAAAGGTTTCGCTCCCGCGCGACCGGCGCTGCACGTCTGGAAACTTTCCCTTTGCTGATTACGCGCGCAGCCCTTTTTGTCCTACGTTCACTCCTTTTTGCTCCTTTTTGCGTGTTCACGTTGTATGAACATGCAACGCCGGTCGCGCGGGAGCGCAACCCTACCGCGCCACGTGTGCCCATACGCCGATACGTTCCTGGGCAATGCGGGGCTCTTCGCTTAGAGTGCCTGAGAGGTTATGACAAGAACGATCACCTTCATCGCAAGCCTGGCACTCGTATTCACTGCGAGAGGCGACTACGTCATCAAAGAGGAACTGGAGAACTCCGGCCAGGTTCAACAGATTACCCTCAAAATCAAAGACACGAAGGTCAGAGAGGACGTTGGGGGACAAAACAGCGCCATCATCGATTCAAATACTGGAGAAACTACGCTCTTACTTCATGCTCAGAAGGCCTTTCTGAAAATTAACCCCGAACAGCTTAAAGCACAGGCTCATGCGCTTAAAGACCTGCTCGGAGCCAAGGCGGAGAATCCCGCGAACATCGAGCTGAAGCCGACTGGCAAACGAGAAACCATCAATGGATTCGATACCGAAGAATACACGACCAACCTCAACGGAGTCCAGCTGAGCATCTTTATTGCGAAAGGGTTTCCGAATTATCAAAAGCTCGTGGAGGCGCTCTACCGAGTGCAAAGTGGGCCGGCGATGGATATTTTACGGAGCATGTCGATTCCTCCTGATAAGTATCCGGGACTGCCAATTCGGACCACGGAAAGTATCATGGGGCAAAAAATCGTCGTCCTCCTCGATTCAGCACAGGAGACTGACGTACCTGACACAGACTTTATAATTCCATCGGACTACAAAGAACTAAACCCGCGAGAGACTGGAAAATGAGTCGTTTGATTTTGGCGTCCGGTTCACCTCGACGGATCCAACTTCTTCGGGAAGCGAAGTTCGAACCCGAGGTGGTACCCGCCGACGTCGAAGAGCTTTGGTGCGACTTCCTTACTCCGACTGAGCTCACACTGTTCAATGCATTCCAAAAGGCGGCTGCTGTGGCAATCCGACATCCTGACGCGGTCGTACTCGGTGCTGACACTCTTGTTGCGCTAGGATCAGAAGTGTTTGGAAAGCCACGAGACCTTGTCGAAGCGCGCCGAATGCTTGAAAAGCTCGTTGGAAAAACTCACGACGTCATTACCGGGATATCCTTGATTCAGGTGAGAGTCGGACGAGTTATCACCAGGGCAGTTCACACAGCTGTAAAATTTCGACCGCTTACAGCGACCGAGATCGAGGCTTACCTCAAAATTGCGGAGCCACTTGACAAGGCGGGCGCATACGCGGCGCAGAAGTCGCCCGACCTGATTATCGAACAGATCGACGGCTCATTGACAAATGTAGTGGGCCTGCCGATGGAACTTGTTTGGCCGCTCCTAACCTCCGCCGGTATTCATCCGGGTTAGAGAGTCAAGAAGTCAGGAGTTCAGGAGTTGCAGAGTAGTGGCTAGTGGCTGGGAGCTAGAGACTAGTGATACAGCTCCACGGCCTTGCGCGAAGATTGAAACGTCAGCCCGGCTGCAAGGTTTTCAACCAAGGCTTTGCCATGGGGAACCAACGGTGACTCGGTCTAGCTAGCCACTAGTCACCAGCCACTAGCCACTACTTCAGACCGGAAGGCCGGCCTCCCATTCTGCAACTCCTGAACTCCTGCAACTTCTGACTTCTTGAATTGCGCGTCTTTCTAAGAGCCTGCATCGCTCAGAAATCTCCAAGGATTTGTGACCGATGCAGGCAAGCCTTATATGGCGGTGCGCTACCGTTGACTCGTCATGCCACGTTGAGTTAAACGAATGGCATGTTCAAGTCTTTGGCTAAGCACGCTGATCTCGGCCTCCTGATCGGCCGCCTGGGGGTGGGCGTTATTTTCGTAGTTTTCGGCTGGCAAAAACTTTCCGGTGGGCAAGTAGCCTGGACACATCTTGGGCACGCTATGGCAAGCTTGGGCATCACCTTCATGCCCAATATCTGGGGACTTGTGGCCGCGTTATCGGAATTTGTCGGCGGATTTCTGCTTATCCTTGGCTTCCTCTTCAGACCGGCTGCCACCCTGATTGCGCTCACGATGCTGGTCGCAGCTGTATCAACTTTTCGCGAGCATCCCCATAGTTTTACGCAATATTCGCGCGCAATCGAAATGTTCTGTATCATGATCGTTTTCATCTTCGTCGGCCCTGGTAAATACAGTCTCGAAGGGGCGTAGGGGAAATGTGTGGGCGTGTCGGCGTGTCGGCGTCAGCAAAGCGTCATCAACTTCGTCGAGACCTCCTGAGCACTATGGTTGTGTCGAAAAGCAATCCACTTTTGCACGCCGACACGCCGATCCGCCGACCCGTTTCTCCCGCTCGCCGACACGCTTCCCCAGCTTTCCGCCAAGAGCAAGCCGAAGAACTGGCTTGATGAATTTCTGGCTGTTGGCTACGATGTTCCGCAGGTTTGATGTTAGCTTCGGAAGAGCGAGCGCAAGCAGAGGTGTGCCATGGCCTACAGAGCAGCAACAACGACAGCAGAAGCTCTCCGCGATAATGGGCCGCCGGTGCTCAAAACCAATTGGAACGGCGAAGGAAGGCTTCAGTTGGCACCGGACGACAGGCACCAGGGTGAGACGGACCCCCATAAGACAGGTCGAGCCATCGACATCGTACTCGATTCACAGCGCCCCACGGAAAAGGTGGAGGGCGAAATCCTCGTCCAGGCCTTTATCGATCTCAGCGACGATATGCAATGGGAATATCTCATTTACGCGAAGCGGGCCTGGGATCCTCTCAAAGCGTACGACAAGCCAATACCCAGGATTGCTGACCCTCGTGATTATACGACGGCATGGGAGAGAGCGAGATATGAGCACATCACTCATATTCATATTCAATGGTCAGAGGAAAAGAAGGATCTCGACCTATTCAAGGACACCCTGATTGAGAGATTAAATAAAGATTCTTGGGCCGACAGCACGCTGGAAGATTTCGCAGACCAACTCGTTGGGACATGGAACGTTCAGATCGGCGATTGGTCTGGCATTTTTAACTTTGCTATAGACGGTTCCACGTATTGGGCCAAAAGCACATCCTCCCCAAAGAATAGGGGCCGTTGGCGGTTTACAAATAATGAACTGCTCTGGAAGTTCAATGATCCGGCCGATATCCGTACGTTTGTGGTAAACCTGCCGTTAGACTCATCTAGCACCGTGTCAGGCGCGATCAGGCCTGAGGGACAGGGGTGGTTCTCGATGTCTAAGACGTAACGAAGCGAATACGCCGACACGCCGTTTCGCCACCCGTTTCTGCCGCTCGCCGACCCGCCGACACGCCGTTTCGCCGATCCGTTTCTCCCGCTCGCCGACACGCCCACACGCCGCTACGCCGATCCGTTTCTCCCGCTCGCCGACACGCCGACCCGCCGATCCGCCGACCCGTTTCCCTGGCTCGCCGACACGCCGACACGTTCCTCCTGTTGTCCTCGTAAACTGCCGGAACTTGATTTTGCCGAATGATGCGCGAGCGTCCTTCTATGAGTGGATCTATGGGATCTTATCGTCTGTGCTTCTCTCTGGATTCAAGGTGTTCTAACCACTTGGAGCAGCATACTAGTGCACGCTATCGTTCAAGAGAGGTTTCTCTCTCGTAATCAACCACTTATAACACCCCGTTTAACTAACAAGGTTTTCTTTTCCATATGACACCCGAAGAACAAAATCTCATATCCGGCCTCTTTGATCGCCTGGCTCAGGCAAGTAATCAGTCGAAAGACGCGGAGGCTGATCAGTTGATTCGGAGCAAGGTAGCTGAGATTCCTTCGTCTCCCTACCTGCTGGTGCAGAGCGCTCTGGTGATGCAACAAGCTTTATCGAACGCGCAAAGC
>DASZGG010000110.1:0-10484 GCA_035939025.1 Chthoniobacterales bacterium
GAGAAGGATGCATTCGGTGGCACTCGTTTTCATCGAGGGTGTTATGCGGTTCGGGCGCTGCACGCGTCCAGCCGAGTCTTTCGGCAGATTATCCAAAGCAGGCAATTTGGGATTGAGTCGGACCTGTTGAGAAGCTCACTGGTGGACTGGATGAAGGCGCAGCGCGCAGCGAGTTCTCGTCTCGCGGATGACCTTCGGAATGGATTGCAAACTTTGAACGTCCGGATCGCGGCAGGGACTGGAAGTTTGCTGAGCGACCATCAAGTGCGCATCACAGATTCTTTTGGAAACCACGAAGATGTCGACGCCGAGTATATCATTTTGGCCACTGGTTCGCGCCCCGACTTTTCGTCATCCCATGGCTCGCGGTTTTTCAATAGCGACGATTTGATCGCTCGAGTCTATCCGCCTTCTCACCTTTTTATAATCGGCGGCGGCTACGTTGGCTGCGAGTTTGCGTCGATCTATCGCGCACTCGGATGCCGCGTTACTCTGGTAGAGGAGCGGGAGCGACTATTGCCGGCGTGGGACGCGAGTGTCGGCGAGTTGGTCGCCGGGGAACTCTCAGCAAATGGCGTCGAAGTACATACCGGGAGAAAGGTTGAGGTCGAAAAGGTGCCGCAGGAAGACGGTTATTCGATCTTCACGGAACCCGACGGTGATGAGATTTCTCCGGACCTTGTTTTGGTAGCAACCGGGCGGCGCCCGAATGTGGAATCGATCGGGCTGGAGGGCTTGGGTATCGCCTTGAGTCCGTTCGTAGAGGTGGACGCGCAATTGAGAACTAGTCAGCGTCATATCTTCGCAATTGGCGACGTGAACGGATTGAACCTGCTGGATAGTTCAGCATCTGCTCAAGCACGGATTGCAATTGAAGCGATTCGAGGTGGTGACGCCCTCTTTAGCTCGCGTTGGGTACCGCGCTATCTCGATACCGACCCGCCAGCCGCCGCAGTCGGATGGATGGAGACCGACGCGAATGAGGCAGGATTAGAGCTGGAGGCGAAGTCAGAAACCGTCCGGCTAGTCACCTCTGAGGACCGCACCGTTGCGGAGCCGTCCCGTACTACCCTGAAATTGATCGTGGAACGCCGTACAAAAAAAGTCCGGGGATGTGTCATTATCGGGAATGGAGCTGCTGAGGTCATTAATCTTGCTGCTCTGGCGATCCAGAGCGGGGTCACGACCAGCGAGCTCGAACGGCTGTTTCTGGTTCACCCGAGCGTCTCTGTGGCGCTTCAGCGCTGTGCTGCAAAATTTCGTTGATGGAATGGCGGATAGGCGGTGTCCGGTGCCCTCCCTGACCTCTGTGTGATCAATTCCCCGCCGGCACTACAACGTCATCTTTACACCCGCGGCAATCGTTGCTACCGCGGAGTTTTGGAGTTGCAGAGTGGATTTGGGTGGCCCGCGAAAAGCATTGTAAGCGAAGGCTCCAGCCTTTGCCCCTGCGTAAGCGAAGCCTCCAGCCTTTGCCCCCGGAAATGGGCCCGCGAAACACGCGAAAAGACGCGAAAAAATCAAGAGGTTCACACAGAGCTCACGGAGGTCACCAGAGGAAATATCAAATTTGTCCGCACCCGACCGGCGTCGCACGCCCATGAAGCTAAGAATTCAAGGAGTCTAGGAGTCGAGAATTCAAGAAGTGGATTGGCTGGCGGCTGTCCTGTTGATAGTGTCCTATGGATGTGCAACGACGGAGCGCGTCCCTACCGCCGAAGCGCCGAACGCGCCGAACGCCGAACGCTGAACGCCTAAACGCGCGGTGCAGCGGCTCTGACGCCTTCGCTCGCGCCGCTCTCAAAGGTGGCGAAGTTCTTTACGAATAGGGCCGCCAACTTCTTCGCAGTCGCCTGGAACGCCGCGTTGTCATCCCAGGTCTTTGCCGGAATGAGGATCTCCGAAGGAACGTTCGGACACTCCGTGATCGTGTCGAATCCAAAAATCGGATCGGGTTGGGTCGTGGCCGACTTCAATGCTCCGTCATGGATGGCGTCTAGTATCGCGCGCGTATACTTCAGTTTTATCCGAGAACCCTTCCCATAGCTGCCACCGGACCACCCGGTGTTGACGAGCCAGACGTTCACGTTGTGTTGCTTCATCTTTGAAGCTAGCAGTTCGGCGTATTTCGCCGGGTGCCAGACCATGAACGGTGCGCCGAAACATGCGGAGAACGTAGCTTGCGGTTCGGTAACACCGACTTCTGTTCCTGCGACTTTGGCGGTATATCCAGAAATGAAGTGATACATCGCTTGCTCGGGTGAGAGTCTGGACACCGGCGGCAGCACGCCAAAGGCATCACATGTTAGAAAAATTATGTCGGTCGGGTGTCCAGCGATACAAGGTATCTTCGCATTCTTGATGAATTCGATAGGGTACGCGCCGCGAGTGTTCTGAGTTATGCTGGTATCGGCGAAGTTAACCTCGTTGCCCTCGTCATCGAAGATCACATTTTCAAGAACGGCCCCGAACTGCAGGGCGTTAAAGATTTCCGGCTCAGATTCTTTTGTCAGATCGATCGTTTTCGCGTAACAACCTCCTTCAATGTTGAATATTCCCTTGTCACTCCAGACATGTTCATCATCTCCAATCAGCCGGCGTTTCGGATCAGCCGATAATGTGGTTTTTCCAGTACCCGATAAGCCGAACAGGACTGACGAGCGGCCGGTTGTGGGATCGGCGGTTGCCGAACAATGCATAGACAATAACCCCCGCGCAGGCATCAGATAGTTCATGATGGTAAAGACCCCTTTTTTCATCTCGCCGGCATATTCGGTGCCTAGAATCACCATTTCCCGGCTTTCGAACGAGAGATCGATCGATGCTGAAGAGGTCATGCCCGCGGTCAGGCGATTTGCCGGGAAAGTTCCTGCATTGTAGATGACGTAATCCGGTTCGCCGAAGCTGGCCTTTTCCTTCTTGGTCGGGCGGATCAGCATAACATGCATGAATAGAGCATGGTAAGGCCGTGAACAAATAATGCGGATTTTGAGACGGTAATCCGGGTCCCACCCGGCGAATCCATCGACGACATAAAGCCGGTCCCGAGTGTTCAGATAATCTTTCGCTCGTTCCCGGTTGATTTGAAAATAGTGCTCCTCAATCGGGAAATTGACCGGACCCCACCAGATATCTTTTTCAGAGGTCGGGTGCTTGACGATGCGTTTGTCTTTCGGACTGCGTCCTGTCTTGGCGCCGGAATAGGCGATCAAAGCGCCCGCACTTGAGATAGTGGTCTTAGGCTCGTGCCGGATAGCTTCTTCGTAAAGCTTGGCTGGGTTGAGATTCCCAAAAACATTCGGGACAGTAATGCCGTATTTTGACAAGTCAGTTTCATCCATAACGCACCTTATATTGCTCCCATTACTTAACGCCGGATTGTAGCAGGGTCCAAACAGTTATTGGCGGTTATCGACCATATTTTGGTGCGTGCACCGCTGGACGAGCGTTGCTGCAACGACCGGGGATTTGGAGGGGAGTTGCAAGCAACTCCTCTCCGGCAGAGCAAAAGCTGGAGCTTTCGCTTACGTTTTCCGTTTTGGAATAATTGAACCTTTTGCGGGCTCTTCTGGTCTGTACAAACAACAGAATCCAATGAGGAACCTTTACATCCTGGCTCTGGTGGCCGTAACGAGTGTCTGCGTCAACGCCGCCCTCAGCCAGACCACATCAAACTCGCGAACCGATATGTCTAAGCTTTCCGACGACGAACTGAAACAGAGACTGTCTCCAGAGCAGTATTATGTTACGAAACAAGACGGGACTGAGCCTGCCTTCAGAAATGCCTATTGGGACAATCACCAACCCGGGATTTATGTCGATGTGATCTCTGGCGAGCCTCTTTTCATTTCGAAGGACAAATTCGACTCGGGTACTGGTTGGCCAAGTTTTACCAAGCCGATCGATTCGAAAGTCGTCCTCGAGAAGACCGATGCTTCTCTGGGTATGGTCAGGACCGAGGTCCGCGGCGCCAAGAGCGACGCTCATCTCGGACATGTCTTCGACGATGGTCCGAAGCCAACCGGACTCCGGTACTGTATGAACTCTGCCGCGCTCAGATTCATTCCCGTCGACAAACTCGAGGCCGAAGGTTACGGCGATTATGTCAAGCTTTTCAAATAAGGCGGAAAATAGGAACGGATCGAATCGAGCCATGTCTTTTTGCGGACTGCTCTTCCTTGCTTGTTTCGGAGGAGCGGCGACAATTTCTTCAGCACAAACGAAAGATATGAAATCATCATTTCAAGTCGAGACGGCGGTCTTCGGCGGCGGCTGCTTCTGGTGTCTGGACGCCCAATTCAAATTGGTTCCCGGGGTTAAGTCGGTGGTTTCAGGCTACGCCGGGGGAACGACCAAAAACCCGAGCTACGAACAGGTGTGTAGCGAAACAACGGGTCACGCCGAGGTCATTCAGGTCGAATTCGACCCCGGTGTGGTCAGCTATGAGGATCTGCTTCGAAAATTCTTTCACGCCCACGATCCGACGACCCTGAATCGGCAGGGCCCGGACGTGGGGAGCTCATACCGCTCAATTATCTTGTATAAGGATGACAATCAGAAAACGGTTGCTGAAAAGGTGAAAGCTGAAGCGCAGAAAGATTGGCCCGATCCAATAGTGACCGAGATCGTGCCGCTCCAGGCTTTTTACAAGGCGGAGGATTATCATCAGGATTACTTCGCGAAGAACCCGGATCAGGGATATTGCCGGCTCGTCGTAGCTCCGAAGGTGAAGAAGTTCGAAAAAATGCTGGGAGCGCAAAAGCAGTAAACGACGGTAGGGACGCGCTCCCGCGCGATCCGCGGTAGCACGTCCGATGATCGTGTCGGGTGCAGCGCCTCCGAGCGTCGATACACTCCGGCGCGTCCGGCGCTGCATGTTTCGCCCCGCCTTTCGCCGTTTCTGCCATGCGCGCTCTCGAGTGCCGATTGTATTGGGCCCCTTCCATTATTGCGCCTTCTGTGAACGTGCTGAGCCGGACGCGCCGGAAACCATCGACGATCAGAGGCGCTTCACCGGATGTCGTTATCGGACGATCTACGGCGGCTCCCGCGGGAGCGCGTCCCTACCATAGCGGTGAACTCAAGAACTCGAGTACTCAAGAATGGAAGAATGCAAGAATGCTGCGATGGGCCTCGGCGCGAGCTGTTGGTTCTTCTCGAGTTCTTGAGTTCTTGGCTTATCAAAACTCTTCTCTCCAAAAAGCAGTAGAATTTTTCGGCGCAGCCGGAGAATTCTGCTGCCACAGCCTGCATGGCTGACAAATCTCTAAAGATTTGTCAGCGATGCAGGCTAACGGCATATAGTTGACGTGATGCTCGGTTCAAATACGTCTTTATCCATGCAGTCGGTTATTCTCACGGTAGTTTTCGCGCTGCTATGCGGCAGCGCTTCCGCGCAAGACGGCGACGAACGCGCCGCCTCCGGGCTAGTTGATTTACCCACCGGAAAGCAAATCACGCCAATGGCCGTTCCCGGATCCACCTTTCAGTTATTAAATCCGGGCTTGAAGGACTTTCCCGAATTCGTGGCCAGCGGGGCGATTAGTACGGCCGTCAGCCCGGACCAGGGCACCCTGCTGGTTCTCACGAGCGGTTTTAACTTGATGAGCGGACCCGATGGTAAGCGCAAGGTCGATGATTCTCAGGAATACATCTTTATCTACGACATCAGCTCGGCGAAGCCGGTTCAGAGGCAAGTCTTAAAGGTCCCGAACACCTTTGCCGGTCTCGCGTTCGATCCGCGTGGGAAGATCTTCTACGTCAGCGGAGGAAAGGACGACAACGTTCACACCTTTTCGAAACTGGATGATGGCAGTTGGTCCGAGTTTGGCACTCCCATTCCTCTCGGCCACACCGCAGGCCTCGGGCTCTTGCGGGCGTCGACGCTCGTCGCCGGAGGATTGGCGGTTACCGGGGATGGAACGAAAATTGTCGTGGCGAACCTCTACAATGATTCAGTTTCGGTTGTCGACGCTGCGCTCAGAGTTCTCCAAAATGAAACGGATTTGAGACCCGGCAAGGTGGATCCCCGTGAGGTTGGCGTCGCTGGCGGCGAATATCCCTTTTGGATAGCAATCAAAGGGAATGATACAGCTTACGTCTCCAGTCTCCGGGATCGCGAAATCGTAGTTCTTGCCTTAAGCGATAAACCTCAGGTTCGGGCGCGGATACAAGTCGAGGGAAATCCGAACAAGATGCTGCTGAACCGGGATCAGTCGCGCTTGTTTGTCTGCTGTGACAATAGCGACTCTGTCGAGGTGATCGATACGAAGACCGATCGAATTGTTGAGACAGTTCGAACCACCGCTCCAGATTCCATTCTGGCAGGCATCAGCAAGTACCGCGGAAGTGCCCCCAACAGCCTGGCGCTCTCACCTGACGAAAGCAATTTATACGTAACTAACGGTAGTACAAATTCGGTGGCCATCATTAAACTATCGTCGCCGGAATCGACCGTTGTTGGACTGCTGCCTACGGCTTTCTACCCCAATTCCGTGAGTATCAGCGGTGACGGGCGCAGCCTTTTTATTGTCAACGGGAAAAGTCCGAGTGGTCCGAATCCCAAATTTTCGCGCAGAAACCGGAGCGCAAACCAATACATCGAACAATTGCAACAGTCAGGTCTCGAGAGTTTCAAATTGCCCGATACTGCTTCCCTGGACCAACTTACCCGGACGGTGGCCGCTAACAATTCGTTTGGAATCGGCCGGGTTGCGGAGGACGATCAACTGTTTGTCCGCCTGCGCCGGCTGATCAAGCATGTCATTTATATCATAAAGGAAAATCGAACCTACGATCAAATTTTGGGCGACCTCGACCGCGGTAATGGCGATCCGAAGCTCACTGAATTTGGCGAAGCGAATACACCGAACGCTCATCATTTGGCTCGTGCGTTTGTCGATCTGGATAATTTTTTCGATTCTGGCGATGTCAGCGGTGATGGCTGGCCATGGAGCACATCGGGTCGCGAGAGCGATTTTGGTGTGAAGGCCGTCCCATTGAACTACTCGGAACGCGGCACAAACTACGAATACGAGGGATCGAATCGTAATATTAACCTGAGCGTGGGCACTACAAAGGAGAGGTTAGCGCTGAATCCCGCAACGCCAAATGATCCGGACCTGCTTCCCGGCAACGCGAACGTCGCCGCCCCGGATGGCCCGCTTGGTACCAAGAGCGGCAGAGGATATATCTGGGACGCCGTCTTGCGGGCCGGGATGACGGTTCGGAACTATGGTTTTTTTGTCGATTCCACCCACGTGCGGCTGGAGCGGGATCCGTACAAAGCAAGAGTGCAAGTGGCGTTCGTCTCGGACCCGGAATTGCTGAGCAGGACGGATATTTATTTCCGAGGATTTGATCTAGCGCTGCCGGATTACTACCGAGAAAGGGAGTGGGAGCGCGAGTTTGATGGCTTTGTCCGGGAAGGCAACTTACCTGCTTTCGAGCTGGTTCGTTTCGGTGTGGATCATACCGGGGGTTTTGACGTTGCGTTGGATAATGTGAATACGCCCGAGCGGCAGGTGGCCGATAACGATTACGCGGTCGGGATGCTGGTCGACAAGGTAGCCCACAGTCCCTACGGAAACAGCACGCTGATCTTCATTGTGGAAGACGACGCGCAAAATGGCGCTGACCATGTCGATGCACACCGGTCGACTGCCTACATCGTTGGTCCGTATGTCAAACACGGAGCGGTCTTATCGAACCGGTACACCACGGTGAACATGATTCGAACCCTCGAAGACATTTTCGGTGCCGAACATTTGAATATCAACACGGCAACCCAACGTCCGATGGTCGACGTCTTTGATTTGAATCAACAAGACTGGAGTTTTGATGCTCTGCCGTCCGTTTACTTGAATGACACCCAATTGCCCATCAAAAAACAAGAAGGCAAATCAGCCGGTTCCTCGACGCACGATGGTCGCTATTGGATTCAAAAAACCGCTGGGTTTGATTTCACCCGAGAGGACGACCTCAAAGACCCGGACCAGTATAACCGAATCATTTGGGAGGGGATCAAGGGCGATGTGTCCTACCCGTCCGAGCGGAGCGGTCTGGACTTACGGCAAGATCGAATCGAATCTCAAAGCAGATTAAACCAGGACTTGCACTGACGCGCCTTCCTGCCCTTCGCTTCTCACCTTTTCACCTCTCACCTTTTCACCTCTCACCTCTCACCGCACCGCGCCCCGGCCTTATGCTAACCGTCTCCCGGCTTTCGAAATCTTTTGGTGGCCGCGTTCTTTTTGAGGACGCGTCGCTGCAGGTGAATCGTGGCGACCGGATCGCGCTGATCGGGCCAAACGGCGCCGGCAAGACGACTCTGTTCTCGATCCTCTTGGGACTGGATGAACCGGATAAGGGGGAAGTCGCTCTACAGCGCGGCATAAATGTCGGGTTTCTTCCGCAGGAAACCGCTTCGACGACAGACGGAACCGTCTTGCAGTTAGCTACCTCCTTCGTTCACCGCCAGGCGTCGGAAGATCACGGTCCCGATGGCGAAGAGGCTTCGGTATCCTCAGATTTCCACCAAATTGAAGCGAAAGCCAAGCGAATCCTGAGGGGGTTGGGCTTTAGAGAGACAGATTTTCCGCGGCAGGTAAAGACGATGAGCGGCGGCTGGATCATGCGCGCACATCTGGCACGTCTCCTCGTGATGGAGCCGGAGCTACTGCTCCTGGACGAACCGACGAACCATCTGGATCTGGAGTCTCTGGTGTGGTTGCAGAGCTATCTCCGTAGCTATACTGGCGCAATCCTTCTGACCTCTCATGATCGCTCATTCCTGAACGCTCTGGCCGAACAGATCGTCGATATCGATCAGCGGAAGCTGCTGTGTTACCGCGGCAATTACGACAGCTATGTCACTCAGAGAGCCGCACGCCAAGAGCAGCTCGTGGCCGCCTACAAAAACCAACAGAGAGATATCAAACGGTTGCAGGTTTTCATTGATCGATTCGGAGCGAAAAACACCAAAGCGTCTCAGGCGCAGAGCAAACGGAAGCAGATCGATCGGATGGAGAAGATCGAGATGCCGGATTTGACTGCACCCCGTGTGGCTTTTCAGTTCCCGCAACCACAACGCAGCGGACGCAAAGTCATCGAGCTCATTGGAATCCATCACGCCTACGGACAAAATGCGGTATATCGCGGCATCGACTACACCGTGGAACGAAGCCAACGTACGGTTCTCGTTGGCCCGAACGGCGCGGGAAAGTCGACGTTACTAAAACTCTTGGGAGGTGTTCTGCCGATTCAAGTGGGATCCCGTGAACTTGGTCACAACGTTCAGGTTGGCTACGGTTCTCAACACCGCGTTGACATGTTAAATCTGGACCGCTCTTTGCTCGAGGAAGCAAAAGATTGCGGCCAACAGGTTCCTGAACAGACTGTGCGGACAATTCTGGGAGCATTCCTCTTTCGCGGCGATGACGTGTTTAAGCCGGTGGGTGTTCTTAGCGGTGGAGAGAAAAGCAGGTTAGTGCTCGCAAAGCTGCTGCTGAACCCGCCAAACTTCCTCTTGTTGGATGAGCCAACGACTCATCTTGATATGGCAAGTATCGAAGCGCTGATTCAAGCGCTCCAGCAGTATGAGGGAACGCTGCTCTTCATTAGTCATGACGTCTATTTCATCAAATCTATTGCCTCTTCGGTTCTGCATATCCGCGGTGGAGCTTTGACATTTTATCCCGGAAATTACGATTATTACCTGGAAAAGACCGAAGCCGAATCGGAGCTGGCGGGGCTGGTCGCGGGGGAGAAATCGCTCGACATCGGACGCGTTCCCGGATCGGCTTCTCGGAACAGAGAACAGAAGCGTCTGGAAGCTGACGCTCGACAGGTTCGATCGCGCGCCAGAAAAGACATCGAACGGGAGTTGTCGGCGATCGAAGAGCGAATCCTGGGGCTGGAATGCCGCCAAAAGGAGCTCGCTACTTCCCTGGAGCAGCCCGAGGTCCACGAGGACTCCGCGCGCGCTCTGCAGGTGACCAAGGAGTTAAAGTCGGTCACTGAGGAGCTTCATTCGCTCTCCCCTGAGTGGGAACGCCTCGTCGACGTCGCAAAAGAAATCTAGGTAGTGGCTGGTGGCTAGGGCACCTCTCCTGGAAACAACGTGTGGCTTTGAAAAAAGAATCGCGGGGCCACTGCCCAGCCCACCTCTCACCTCCCACTGCACCAGCCACTAGCCACTAGCCACTAGCTACTGCATCAACACCGCGATCGATCTCGGCTTCACTACGTACTTCGATCCGATGATCTGAACTTCGCTACCGGGTGCACAGATATCTTGAGGGGAAGAGAAGCTCGTGTCTACGACGCGAAACCAGGGTTTTACGAGTCCATCGAAAATCGTGAATCTCAGCGGCTCGGTGTATGCATTGATCATGACGTAGAGATCGACATCATGCTGAGACTTGCCGCTGAGGTAGTAGGCTAAGCTCTGGGAGTGATAGGACAGATCGGTTGCTGACTCGACT
>DASZGG010000111.1:0-15466 GCA_035939025.1 Chthoniobacterales bacterium
ACGATCATCAACAATCCAGCGTTGCCGGAAAACTTGCGTTACGATGTGCAGCGAACAATCCTCACTCAGTGGCTGGACAATCCGGATCTGATCACGGCACCCGATCAAGCGGCTAACCTTGAGGAACGAATTACCAGCCTAATCGAAAAGAATCCGGCGGAGCCACGGATAATTTCGTTACAACTTGCCAGAGCCGACTTATTGCTTCGATTTGATCATGCAAAAGGCATGACAATCCTGGAAAACTTGATGAAGGCGCCGGACCAAAACCTTGCAGACGCGGCAAAGCGGCGACTGCTGAAAGCCGAGATGATCGGCAAGCCGGTCGACATCCGATTCACTGCTACGGACGGATCGACAGTCGACACTCAGGCGCTGCGCGGCATGGTTGTGCTGGTCGACTTCTGGGCGTCGTGGTGCCCAGACTGCATTCGGGAGATGCCCACAGTTCGCAAGACTTACCAAAAATACCAGGATAAGGGTCTAAGCATCATCGGGATTTCCCTCGACAAAGACGAACAAGCGCTTGCTAACTTTGTCGCGAAGAAATTAATCCCCTGGCCCCAATACTTCGACGGCAAAGGCTGGGAGACCGAGCTGGCGACGAAATACGGCGTAAGCGCGATCCCGGAAATGTGGCTGATCAATCAGGAAGGAGCCGTTATCAGTACGGAGGTTCCGATCGAACAGCTTGATCAGAAAATCGGTGAACTGCTGGGCGCCGGAGATAAGCTGAGCCGGAACTAGTGTCCTGTCCCCGAAATAGCAGATATATTGTTGCGATCACGGTGGAACAAAAGGGCTAACGTTCTGGGTTTACGATTTGCGATTCAACCCCTACTGTTCGCCAGCATGAGTGACGGAACTCCCGCAATTGGAGTGATTGGAGGCAGCGGCCTTTATCAAATTGACGGACTGGAGAGTATCCAGGAAATCGTGGTCGACACGCCTTTTGGGAAGCCCTCAGACAGTCTCGTCTACGGTTACGTCGATAGCCGTCCGGTCTATTTTTTGCCGCGGCACGCGCGTGGGCACAAGCTGCTTCCGACGGAATTGAACCATCGCGCGAATATTTTCGCGCTCAGGTCATTGAACGTTCGATGGATCCTTAGCGTGGGAGCTGTCGGCAGTCTCGACGAGAAATATGCGCCTAGAGACATTGTTCTCCCTTCACAATTTTTTGATCGGACCAGTCGGCGCTCGGATTGGACGTTCTTCGGAGATGGAATAGTTGCCCACGTCGGCTTTGCCGATCCAACCAGCGCGAACCTCCGGACTATCATCGCTCAGGAAGCCTCAGAACTAGGCTATACCGTGCACAACGGAGGAACTTATGTGAACATGGACGGACCTGCCTTTTCGACGCGAGCGGAGTCAGAATTTCATCGAAAAATGGGCTTCGATATTATCGGCATGACCAACCTCCCGGAGGCCAAGCTGGCGCGAGAGGCCGAGATTTCGCTTGCCTCGATGAATTTCGTAACCGATTACGACTGTTGGAAAATCGAGGACGAACCGGTGAGCGCCCAAACTGTGATTGGGCATTTGCTGGCGAATGCAGAAGCGGCTCGAAGGATCCTCCCGAGGGTCATCCGAAGGATTCCACCGGAACCAGATTGGCCGGAACATCGAGCACTCGATAGCGCCCTTGTAACTGATCGAAGGCTATGGCCAGAGGCCACGATCAAAAAACTGAAAACAATTCTCGAGCGATTTTCGTGAGACTATGCGTTTTGGAGCGACTGCTTTTCTTCTTACCTTTTTGAGCGCCCTGACGGTCAATGCACAGGACGTCAACTCCACCCCAACTCCGGCGCCGCCCGGGTCAAAACCAGCGACCTACACCCAGGTACGCGTCGATCAGCCCTATATCGCAATGACGTTCGATGACGGGCCCAGTTCCGCAAACACCCCCCGATTGCTGGAGATTTTGAAGCAACGCAATATCAAGGCCACATTCTTTTTGATCGGTCAGAATGCCGCCTCAAACCCGGACATAGTGCGACAAATCCTTGCAGATGGCCATGAAGTGGGAAACCACTCGTGGACCCATCCCCAACTTTCCAAACTCTCTGATGAACGCGTGACGACTGAGATCAACAAAACTCAAGACGCGATCAAGGACGCAAGCGGGTTTACCCCGACCCTTCTTCGACCGCCATACGGGGCGATCACTGCGCGCCAACGAGAATGGATAGAGAGCCAGTTCGGCTTGAGTATCATTCTGTGGTCGGTCGATCCGTTCGACTGGAAACGGCCGGGAGCATCGGTTATAACGCAGCGGATTTTGAGCCAGGTTCGGCCGGGAGCGATTATTTTGTCACACGACATACACAAACAGACGGTCGATGCAATGCCGGCCACCTTGGATGGTTTGATCGCCAAGGGCTACAAATTCGTCACGGTAACCCAGTTGATCGCGATGAATAAGCCGAAGCCGTCGCCGACACCGGCCGTAAATTCGGGCGGCGAACAGCCGCGGCCGGTCAAGAGCTACCAAACCGCGCCCGTAAAGGGAAATTCTAAAGCGGCAACTCAGCGCACGAGCCAACAAGGAAATACTCAGTCGGACTCCGCTAAGACAGAACCCAACGGAGAAGGGCAATAAGAGCCTCCCTTGAAGATGGTCGGCGAAAAATACCTCGATCTCCGTTCCCAACTCGGGACCGCTTTGGGGTCGTTAGTCATACTTGCGCAGCAAATCGGCGCGCCCCAGGCTACACTGCGTAACCTGCAAAGCCTCGCTACGAACCTTTGCCAGCCATTCCTCTTTGTCGTTGTCGGCGAGGTCAAGGCGGGCAAGTCTTCGATGCTGAATGCGCTTTTCGGTCGCGACTTTTGTAAGGTCGACGTCCTCCCGGCAACTGATCGCATTTACGTCTTTAAGTATGGCGACAACGAACACGACGTCCAAGTATCCGAGCACGTAACTGCCCGTTACAGGCCGATTGATTTTCTGAAAGACTTCAACATTGTCGATACCCCGGGAACAAACACGATCGTCGCAAATCATCAGGATATTACGGAAAATTTTGTTCCAATGGCCGACCTGATCGTTTTCGTTTTTTCGGTAACGAACCCGTGGGGGGGTTCGGCGTGGGATTTCCTGCGTTTAATCGGTCACCAGTGGAAGAAGAATATCGTTTTCGTGATCCAACAGTCGGACCTGAGGAACCCGGATGAGGTCGCCTCGATCGCCAAGCATCTCGATCAAACGATTTTGCAAATTTTAGGATCAAGTTGTCCAATATTTGCGGTGTCAGCAAAAAAGGCCTTCCTGGCAAAAACCTCGCGGGAGGCGAATGTAGACAGCTTGTGGAGCGAAAGTAACTTCGGGCCTCTGGAAGATTGGATTACTAAAACTGTTTCACAGAGCGAGGAACGCGGTGGAAAGCTGCGTTCGGTCGCACAGACCGCGCAAGTTGTGACTGGAGGATTGAGGGCGCGACTCCAAGGCTCGTTGGATATACTGAAGTCGGATCAGGAAAAATTGGCGTCGATTCGCGGCGTATTCCAAGCGCGGAAGGAGCAGACGCAGCGGCAGGTGGGCGGATTTATCCGGGAGATCGAGCAAGCTTACGATGGTTGCCGCGAGCGGGGCGAAAAAGTGTTAGAGGAACGACTTACTTTTGGGCAGACCCTCAAAATGATTTTCTCTGGTGGGCGTTGGGAGAAGGATTTCCAAGACCATGTCGAAACTGAGGTCAAGAAAGAAGTCCAGAACAAGATCGAACATGCGCTAACCCTTCTGGAATTGGATCTCCGAGCGATCTGGCAAGACCTCCAAGACAAGGTAAACGTCCAGTTTGGCGAGGATTCCAAGAAGCAGGTTCGCGCGGTAATTCCCGGGTTTCTAACCCAGCGTCAAGAGGTGCTCCAACGGCTTCAGCTCACCTTGATGGAGCAAATGTCAGATGCGAAGATAAAGGAACAGCTGCGGCGCCTTTTCGGAGAAACGGCTCGTTGGTTGCGGGTGCCGAGCAGCGTGGTTGCAGCCGGCGGGATCGCGACGGTCATCGCCGCTCTCACGCACACGGCGTTGCTTGATGTCACCGGCACCGTTGCCGGGGTGGCAGCCTTGACCGGCACAATCTACGCCGTTTGGCGTCGGAAAACGATCCTCCGCCAATACAGGGATCAAATGAATGAAAAGCGCCAGGATCTCGCACGAGCGGTCGAGACTCAACTGAGACACGCCATTGACGCATTCTATCACGAAGTCGGCCTCACGTTCTCCCCGCTGGAAAGCTTCTGCGAGGCCGAAGCCAAACGTCACCTGCCGTTGAGGGACCAGATCGAGGCCCTTGAGCAAAAGATCGGCGCCATCAAGGCGCAGATAAGCTGAGCCTTGATGCCCCGGATTTCTAGTGGCAGTCTGCGCGCATTCCCTTGCCAATGAGTCGATTTTTCCGGCGATTAGTCAGTGCCGCAGCAATGTGGGCAATCGCCCTTGTTGTGCTCTTTACCGGGAACGAGACTATCTTCGTGCTGCTCATCGGATCGCTCGGGATGGCGGGTCTCTGGGAATATTTTCAAATGATCGAGCGATCCGGGATGCGCTGTTTTAAGGTTTTCGGGATGGCTTGCGGAGCGGCTTCGTTCATCGGCAGTTTCCTGGCACTACGCACGTATAGCCCGACCGCAGCCTACGATTTCGAAAATTTTGTGCTGCTGGTCTTTCTATTTGGGGTATTCGCTCGCCAAATGTTTCGGCCGACCGGGAAAAATGCTCCGCTGGAAGCGATGGCCTACACTCTCTTCGGACTAATGTACGTGGCTTGGCTGTTCAACTTCATGACCAAGATCATTTATGTGGTCCCGAGAACGCCACAAGGCGCCACACTCGGCCAGTTTTATGTCATCTATCTGGTCGTGGTCACCAAGTTCACTGATATGGGTGCTTATCTGGTCGGGAGCCGGATCGGCCGGCACCAGATGATGCCGCACATCAGCCCTGCCAAAACGTGGGAAGGTTTTATTGGATCGCTGGTTTTTGCGGTCGCAGGGAGTTTTCTAATGATCATGTTGATTCCTAAACAGCTCGCATGGTTGAATTTCTTTCACGCGATGATCCTCGGTCTTCTGATCGGACTTGCGGCGGTCGTGGGCGACCTGGGAGAATCGATTGTCAAGCGCAGTACCGGCGTCAAAGACTCCGGGGCGTTGCTTCCCGGGATTGGCGGAATGCTGGACCTGATAGACAGTCTATTGTTTACTGCCCCCCTACTGTTTTTCTATTTACGATTTTTGGTTCGATGAGAAAACGCCGAGTTACCCTGCTTGGATCGACCGGATCAATCGGAGCAAGCGCGATCAAAGTTGCCGAGACTATGCCAGACCGCATGGAGATTGTCGGGATGGCTGCAAAGCGCAGTTCTGCGAGTTTGGCTGAAGCTGCCAACCGGTTGAGACCTGAGGCCGTCTGTATTGTTGATCCGGGCTCACTGGACGACTTGCGGCGCGCCTTAAATTACGAACCAATCGTTTTCGTGGGCGAAGAAGGCTTGATTGAGCTATCGACACTTGCAGGGTCTGACCTGGTTCTTGTTGCCATTGTCGGCACCGCCGGTCTACGGCCGGCCCTGGCTGCGATCGACTGCGGGAAAGATCTCGCGGTTGCCAGCAAGGAAATCTTGGTGATGGCAGGTGAGATCGTCATGACGCA
Organism: Chthoniobacterales bacterium; assembly: GCA_035939025.1. Taxonomy (GTDB): domain Bacteria; phylum Verrucomicrobiota; class Verrucomicrobiia; order Chthoniobacterales; family JAFAMB01; genus JAFAMB01. The sequence goes on from DASZGG010000111.1 coordinate 5,666, forward strand.
CGCAAATAACAAAGGTGTGCTCGTCCTACCGGTCGACAGCGAGCACAACGCAATTTTTCAGTGCCTGGAAGGGAAACGGAGCGAGCAGATAGAAAATCTGATTTTGACTGCGTCTGGCGGTCCGTTCCGGCGACTACCTGCCGACCAGCTCAACAATGTCACCAAGGCGGAGGCCCTGCGACATCCGACGTGGAAGATGGGCCAGAAAATCACCATAGATTCGGCGACGCTCTTCAATAAAGGGCTCGAAATGATCGAGGCCCGTTGGCTGTTCAATGTGCCGATGCGAAAGGTCCAGGTGCTGATTCATCCGCAGAGTATCGTGCACTCGATGGTCGAATTTGTGGACGGCTCAATCCTCGCGCAGCTGAGCCATTCGGACATGTGTTTTCCAATCCAATTCGCCGTAACGTGGCCCGAGCGAGTACCGCATAGCCTAAAGCCGCTGAGGTTGGCGGAAGTACGCAGCCTCGAATTCGAAGAACCCAGATACGACGTCTTTCCGGCCCTGAACCTCGCCCGAAAAGCGGGCGAAGCGGGCGGCGTTTTACCCGCGATTTTGAATGCCGCGAATGAAGTGGCAGTCCAAGCATTTTTAGACGATCAAATTCCATTCCCGGAAATCTGGCGATTGGTGCATAGTGCAATGGAATATAACGCAAATTTGGCGAGCCCCAGCCTCGATGATATAATCCGGGCGGACAGCGAAGCCCGGTTATTCGTGCGCAGAGCTTTAGGTAATCCTTAGTTTATGATTTTGAACATCTTCCGTGTCGTCCTCACGATTTTTGAGGTCCTTCTCATCTTCAACCTGCTGATCATTGTGCACGAGCTGGGTCATTTTTTGGCCGCTCGCTGGCGCGGATTGCATGTCGACAAATTCGGGATTTGGTTCGGGCGTCCAATTTGGAAAAAGACTGTCAAAGGGGTCGAATACAGCATCGGTTGGATTCCCGCTGGAGGATTTGTCCTTTTGCCGCAGATGGCTCCGATGGAGGCTGTCGAAGGCAAGGCCGGGACTACGCGCGAGGATCTTCCAGCGGTGGGTCCGCTTGACAAAATCATCGTCGCTTTTGCGGGCCCACTTTTTAGTTTTCTATTGGCCCTGGTATTCGCAGTAATTGTTTGGGCGGTCGGCAAACCCACCGCCGAAGCTGAGGCGACCACAACCGTTGGCTACGTGGTGCCCGACGAACCGGCCGCGAAGGCGGGATTCCAACCCGGCGACGTAATCCTGGCAGTCGACGGTCACCGCGTTTCCCGTTTTGCCGGATTAGTAGACAGTATCACTTGGTATGTTGTCCGCAGTGAAGGCGAAACCATTCCGTTCAAAATTCGGCGGGGCGATAAGGTGCTGACCCTCGACTCAGGCTATACGCGGCCGGAGACCAGGGGTTGGGAAAGGAGGTCGCTTCGCCAAGTAGGGATCGCGCCGGCAATTACGCCAATCGTGTTTAAGGTCGCGGAAGGCTCCGTCGCTGCCCAGGCCGGGATCGAGCCAAACGACGAAATACTTGCCATCGGCGGCGAGAAGCTTTATCACCCGCAACACATTCTCGAATGGGCCCAGGCGCATCCGGGCAAGCCATTGCCGCTGACTGTTTTGCGAGATGGGAAGACTGCTAATTTTACGATGGCACCATCGCGTCCCGTGGTGTCCGCGGTGATCAAGAACAGTCCGGCGGATGTTGCCGGAATTAAGGCCGGAGATCGTATCGTGGCGCTGAACGATGATCCGATTTACGACCCAATGGAAATTATTAAGCGGGTCGAGGCAAACCCTGCGACACCATTTTCTCTGACCATCGCCAATGGTCCTGAAACAAGAGTTGTGCGGCTTCTCCCAGCGACTCCGGACGGCCAGAACAAAGCGATTATCGGGATCGGCTTTGCCCCGGACTCAGAGGGCATCGTCTGGGACGGGGGCGGAAAAATGACCGTTGTTCACATCTCTCCGATTGAACAAATTTATGCTGCCGTAGAAACCATCGGCAACACGATCGGTGCCCTCCTGTCGCCGCAGTCCGACATTAAACTGCAACACATAAGCGGCCCGATCATGATCATGCAGACCTATTACCGTCTATTTGACAGCGATTTCGGCTGGCAACTGGCGCTTTGGTTTAGCGTCGTTTTCAACGTCAACCTGGCGTTGATCAATCTTCTGCCGATCCCTATCCTGGATGGCGGCCACATTGTCCTGGCAATGATCGAAGGAATCCGGCGACGACCTATCAACATCCGGGTACTCGAGGTTGTCCAGGGCGCGTGCGCTCTTCTACTGATCGGTTTCATGCTCTATGTCTCGTTCTACGACGCCCAAGATTTGCCTTGGAATTCAAATCATAAAGCAAAATTCACGATGCCGGCCAGACCAGCTCCACCCGAGAATCAATGAAATACACTCCATTTTGCGCTGATCCGTTTAATTACCGGCGCCGGTTAACACGCGAAGTCAGAGTCGGCAAAGTCGGAGTGGGCGGTCACCATCCGATTCGGCTGCAGTCGATGATCACCTGCGACACGATGGATACCGAAGCCTGCATCCGGCAGACCATGGAACTGGCCGCCGTCGGTTGCGAAATTGTTCGAATTACCGCACCGACGGTCAAGGACGCCCAGAACCTAAGATGCATCAAAAGGGGATTACTGGAGAGAGGCTGTGATGTGCCGATCGTCGCAGATATCCATTTCAAACCAGAGGCTGCGATGGAAGCGGCTCTCTGGGTGGAAAAGGTGCGTATTAACCCTGGGAACTATGCCGATTCCAAGAAATTCGCCATCAAGGAGTACAGTGATGAGCAGTATTGCGCTGAACTGGACCGGATCCGTGAACGTTTCACTCCGTTGGTACGGCTCTGCCAGGAGCGCGGCATCAGTCTGCGGATCGGCACGAATCACGGTTCTCTGAGTGATCGGATCATGAATCAGTATGGAGATACACCGCTTGGAATGGTTGAGAGCGCTCTGGAGTTTGCCAGAATCGCGCGTGATCTCCAATTCCATGATCTGATCTTTTCGATGAAGGCCAGCAATCCGAAGGTGATGATTGCTGCCTACCGTCTGCTCGTGGCCCGCTTGCTGGAGGCGGGTCCGGATTGGAATTATCCGGTTCACCTCGGGGTGACGGAAGCCGGAGACGGCGAAGATGGCCGGATTAAGAGCGCGATTGGGATAGGTTCCCTGTTGGCCGATGGAATTGGCGATACCGTCCGCGTTTCTCTGACAGAGGATAGCGTGCACGAAATCCCTGTCGCCCGGGCTCTGATCGCACCGTACGACAATCGTGCCCTCGAACCAACAGCGCGACACGGGCGCACTCTTCCGTTTGACCCATTTGCGTACGAGAAGAGGGCCTCTGCTAAAATAGGGGTGAACGGTGTTGATTTAGGGGGCGAGGAGACTATCCGCGTATTCGTTCGGCAACGAACATTCGACAAAATCGCTCATAAGCTCAAGAACATGGGCGATTTCCAGCCGGAAGGCGTCTTGGAATCCGCGAATTTGGTGGAGGTCGATCCGACTGACTCTGAGTCGATCATCGCGCTCAACGACTTCTCTGATCCACGCTTCGTGACGGTCAAAGACCAAATCGATTTGCCCGTGATAACCGCCTATCGGTTGCTTGCGGCCCAGCTGGACGAACGACATCCCATCTTGTTGAAGGACACGCTTTGTCCTTCTCTTGATCCGAGCCGCGACTTCCTGGAAACTCTTCTTGAGTCGGCGACCAACCTGGGAGCATTGCTCTGCGACGGAATTGGAGACGCTATACTGGTCCAGGGTGAAGAGGCACCCGGTCAGTCGCTTCGGTTAGCCTATAACATTTTGCAGGCAGCCGGCGCCCGGATATTCAAAACCGACTATGTAGCGTGTCCGTCCTGCGGGCGTACCCTCTTTGACTTGCAAACGACAACGGCCCGGATCAAAGCCACGACGAACCACCTAAAGGGAGTAAAGATCGCAATAATGGGTTGCATCGTGAATGGCCCCGGTGAAATGGCCGACGCGGACTTCGGTTATGTGGGCGGAGCTCCGGGCAAAGTAAATTTGTACGTCGGCAAGAAGCCTTTGAAGTTCAATATCCCCGAAGCCGAAGCGGTCGATCGATTGGTTGATCTCATCCGAGAACATGGTCGGTGGGTAGACCCGATTGGAGCATCAGCGGGGTCAGCGGGGATTCGACGTGCGACGGCAGGTGCCGATACCAATCAAGTACAAAAATCTAGAATTTGATGAAGGTTTTCGCGCCGATCTCATCGTGGAAAATATGGTACTCGTGGAACTAAAGGCATCCGAAACGAATCACGCCGTCTATTATCGCCAGCTTGCCAGTTATCTGAAGCTCTCTGACCCCGCTGACCCCCGCTGAACCCGCTGAACCCGCTGAACCCGCTGTGCCCTTTACGACGAGTGCCTGTGGAACCAATCAAAAGGGGAAAACTTCTCCCGGCTGTGCCGTTTTGGCGACGAATTTGGTTTAGCGCGATTTGGATGCGCGTTCTTTTCGCTCTTGCCGGTTTCTTTTGCTTGAGTAGACGGCTCGATGACGCTCGTGGACCAGATCCATACGCGCCCCTCGTCGCCGACCGCCGCGATCCACTTGTTATCGGGAGACCACCCAACGGACCAAACTGGTTTGTCGGTCATCAGCAGCACAATTCGCCGTTTTCCCTTGGGGTACTCAACAGAGTTGACTTGGCCATCTTCTCCGCACGAAACGAGCCAGTCACCCTTCGACGACCACGCCACGCGCCTTGCTCCTCCCATCCCTGAAGGATGTAGCTGGGCGGCAAATACCGCGTCTCCGGTTGCGGCGGATCGGACAAGAATCCGGCCATCCTGGTGAGCCGTAGCGATCCACTTGCCACTAGGCGAGTAGCGTACCCCATTCACCTCGTCCAATCCGTATCCGAAGGGGGCAGCATAGTTCACCAGCACGTCCTGGCGACGCCAGCGCAACACGCCCGACTCTGCGTCGAAGAGAAGCAAACGGCTGCCATCCTGACCTGTCGTCACAGCGAACAAACGGCCTTTTGGCGACCAGTCGACACCCAAACCGTCGCCATCGAGTTGAATAGAGGCCCGGAGATAACCCTGCACATCCCATTCCTTGGCAAGCCCAGTGTAGTCGACTGCGATAAGCGAGCTGCCATCAGGATTCCAGCCAATATCCAAAATCCATCCACCTTGGAACAGCTTCTTCTGCAACTGCCCATCGTGCCAAAACTGCACAGTGCCATCCTTTCCAGCGGATACCAGCAAGGTTCCATCTGGCGACCAGGCAAGAGCCCAAATCTCCTCTTGGCCGGTATCGAACGTCCTTTCAATTGAGAAATTCGGCAAGCGATAGATTCGAACGGTGCCTCGACCTCCGACAGCCAGCAACTCGCTGTTCGGAGACCAGGCCATGCTGTAGAGACCAAGGTCAACTTTCTCACTCCAGTCAGGAGCCGGCGGAGTTTCATCCGCCTGCGGGAGGAGTTGCTGCGAGGAGGTCCGAAGCGCGAAAGTAAAAGCTATCAGAACAGCGAAGATTTGCTTCCCAATCATGTATCGTTTGCATGACCGGGAGAGCTAGCGTCCTGCTGCGAAATTCCAGTCTATTTCAATGACACGACACTAAATTTCGTACTCAGCAACATCCAGTTGTAGCCTGGGAATCAAAAAATCCAGCAATCGTCCGACAGACTCCTTCACAGACTCGCGGTCGGTATAAATTGTGATTTCAGGATTCTCAGGCACTTCGTACGGGGCGTCAATCCCGGTGAAGTCCTTTATCTCACCCGAACGGGCGCGTTTGTAAAGTTTCTTCGGATCCCGCTGCTCGCACACGTGCAACGGAGTCGCGATGTAAGCCTCGATAAATTCCACGTCAGCACCGAGAATCACTTCTCGCGCACGGGTACGATCCAGGCGGTAAGGCGAGATAAAGGAAGTGATTACAATCAGGCCGGCATCCGCCATCAGCTTTGCGACTTCAGCAACGCGACGGATGTTTTCTACCCGGTCCTGCGGCGAAAATCCAAGATTAGAGTTCAAGCCGTGGCGGATATTGTCTCCGTCCAAGACATAGACCTGCATGTGGCGGCTGAATAAATTCGTTTCCAAGGCATGGGCCAAGGTCGACTTGCCCGAACCGGACAATCCGGTAAGCCATACGACCATGCCTCTATGACCGTTTCTTTCAGTTCGAATCCGATGATCAATCGTGCCTTCGGACCAAAAGATGTTTGTGCTCTGAACGGGCTCCCGGTGGACGTAAGTTCCTCCGAAGATAATCCCACCGCCAGCCACATCCTGATGATCGACAATTACAAAGCGACCAGATGTTGCGACTCTTTCGTGGTTATCCATGACCAGCGGTGATCGTGCCTGGATCGTTACTTCCGCCACCTCATTTTTAACCACCGAAAGTCTTAAGCCTGAAAATGTGTCCAAAGACGTCGCATCGATTACGCGATCGACCGATACCAATTGGCACTCGACCTCCTGAGAAAGCAGCTTCACCTTGTATCGCCTGCCAATGGAAAGGGGCCTGTCGCCCATCCAGAATAAACGTGCCCGGAAACGATTCGTCTCGATCGGAGTCTTAGTATCATGCGAGCCGATATGCCCGCGTTCGACGAAAATCGGGTCCGTGAGCGTAACCCCAATCGATTCTCCTGCCGATGCCGAATCCTTGATGGGCGCATTCCATCGCTCGATCGAAGCCACACTGGAACTTTTGTTATTGGGCGAAAAGACAATGTAATCGCCTACTCGGAGAGTTCCCGACTCTATTCTGCCGGCTACAATCCTGCGCTCATCAAATCGATAGACGTCCTGGACCGCAAACCGGAGGGGACCGTCAGCCTCCGCGGCAGGAGGAGGAAGCCGGTCGAGTGCGCGCATAAGGGTCGGACCTGAGTACCATTTCGCAACACCGTTCAAAGGCTCGACCAGATTCAGTCCTTCACGAGCCGCGATTGGAATAAACCTAAGAGGTTGGATCCCGAGTTTCCCAAGAAAATCGCGATATTCCTCCTCAATTTGCTGATAAACAGACTCGGAAAAATCCACCAGGTCCATCTTATTGATCAGGACGATCACCTGATCTACGCCAAGCATGCTCAGAAGATAAGCGTGCCGCTTACTTTGCTCCTGCACACCTTCGTTTGCCGCAATCAGCAGCAATGCCGCGTCTGCATCCGCAGCGCCGGTTACCATGTTTTTGAGAAACTCCTTATGCCCAGGCGCATCGATGATAACGTATGAACGCGTCGCGGATCGAAACCAGATTTGTGAGACGTCGATTGTGATGTTTTGGTCTCGTTCCGCCTGCAGAGCGTCCATCAAGAATGCCCACTCAAACGGCATCCCACGGCGCTGGCAAACTGCCTGAATCTGTTCGAATTTACCATCGGGCAGCGAGCCGGTATCATGCAAAAGGCGCCCTACCAGGGTCGATTTTCCGTGATCGACGTGGCCGACGATGACGATGCGTAGCGCATGAGCACCCGGATTTGGCGTTGGGTCCGACGTTCTCACATGTACCCACTGGCTCGAAGCCGTTCAAACGCGTCCTCCGCCTCTTGATCCTGAGCGCGAGTACTCCGCTCCGAAATCTTGGTATGGCGCAGCTCCTCGATAATCTCCGGAACGGTGCGTGCGCTCGACTTAATTGGTTTCGTACAGGGTGCGCAGCCCAAACTACGATACCGCATCCCGTCCCTGGCGAAGTAAAGATCAACGACCTCTATCCGTTCGCGGTCGATGTACTCCCACACGTTTACTTCAGTCCAGTGCAGCAGAGGATGAATGCGGATGTGCGTCCCCGGATCAAAGTCGGTCTTAAATTGGTCCCACAATTCCGGCGGCTGATCCTTAAAATTCCACTCGAAGTTTTTGTCGCGTGGCGAAAAATATCGTTCTTTTGCCCGGGTTCCTTCTTCGTCACGCCGGATGCCAACAATGACAGCCTGATAGTCTTTTTCTTCAATTATCGCCTGTAGAGCATCCTTTTTGAGAAGACTGCAACACTCGACACGGGTAATCCTCCCATTCGGGAATGTTTCGCCCCGCTCGAGCGCTTCTCGATTCTGCCCGACAATCAGGTTAATACCCCACTCCTTCGCGAGCCGATCCCGAAACGCGATCATCTCTGGAATCTTGTAGCTCGTATCGACATGCACACAGGGAACCGGAATATGCCCGAAAAACGCTTTCCGCAATAGCCACAGCATAACCGAGGAGTCCTTGCCGATGCTCCATAGCATCGCCAGCCGCTTAAATTTGCGGTAAGCCTCCCTCAAAATGTAAATACTCTGACTCTCCAGCGCATCGAGGTGCGCAAATCTGGATTCCATTTCTAAATATTTTCCCCTAGAAAAGTGTGAATACCGCATTCGGTCTTGTCAAATCCAGTCCAGCGTCCAGCACGCTCATCCCGCCCGGAGATCACTGCGCTCGTACAGGGGTAGCACCCGATACTGCGAAAACCACGATCCACTAAAGGGTTGTACGGGATTCCGTGTAAGCGGATGTAATCCCAGACTTCTTCCCGAGACCATCGAGCCAGCGGATTGACCTTCAAGATGTTTTTCTCCCGGAGTCGATCAAATTCATAAAGCTCCAAAATCTGCGTCTTAGATCTCCCCGCCGACTGATCGCGACGGAGCCCGGTAATCCAGGCATCGAGCTGACCAAGTTTCTTCTGGAGCGGCTCAACCTTGCGCAACGTGCAACACAAATCCGGATTGCTGCTCCAGAGGTCAGGAGCGATCTCCTGGGCCTGTTGCGGCACGCTGAGTTCCGGCACCAACGGTTCAATCACAATTCCGAAAAAGCGTTCCAGGCGGGCCTTCAATTCCAGCGTTTCCTGAAAAAGCAATCCGGTATCAATCGTGAAGACCGGGACGGGTATTCCGGCAGCCACAGCCTTGTGAATCGTGACTAATCCTGCCCCTTGAAAGCTCGTACCGATCGCAGCCTGAGTACCGAAATGATCGAAGGCCCACTGCAGGACCTCGGTCGGTGAGGCAGATTCAAACTCTGCGGAAAGAGAACGGATTTCCGAAGGATTCAAAGTTAAGGCGGCTAGCATTTGAACTACTTCTCTATATACAAATAGGGAATTATCAAGCGGTTTTGTTGCATCTCCTCGGACCCGGTAGGGACGCGCTCCCGCGCGATCCTGCGTGGCACGGCCAAGAACATCGAAATGACCATTTGCGGCCGCTTTTACGCTATCACGTCTTTTGGCCGTGGCACGCCGGATCGCGCGGGAGCGCGTCCCTACCAGTCAAACGCAGATCGCCCGTCTACACACGCGTCCCCACGGTATTAACCCGCCTTGGTCCGAATCAGGCGCTCAGATTCTTCACAGCCTCGACCACGCGTTCGGAAGTCATGCCCAGTTCAGCCATCACCTTCCCGCCGGGCCCGCTCAGACCGAATCGATCAATACCGACCACCTTGCCGTCTAAACCGACGAAACGGTACCAAAGGATCGTAACTCCGGCTTCGATAGCAACTCGCCTTCGGCACGAAGGAGGCAACACGTCATTTTGGTAAGTCTGCTCCTGACGCAGGAACCGCTCAGTACAAGGCATGGATACGACTCGAACGCCGTCGCCCAATTGCTTTGCTGCATTGATCGCGTGCTGGAGTTCGCTGCCAGTCGCCAGAATAATCGTATCAAGCTTAGCAGCTTCTTTGTGCGCAACATATGCTCCCTTAAGCACCCCCTGACGCCGCAAATCCACCGGCACTTCGTTCTGGATCGGAATGCTTTGGCGGGTCAACGCTATCAACGTCGGG
>DASZGG010000112.1:0-6948 GCA_035939025.1 Chthoniobacterales bacterium
TCGCCAATCTCGTCGACAAACAATGTGCCGCCGGCAGCCTGCTCGAATCTGCCGACTCGTCGTTCAACCGCTCCGGTGAACGCGCCTCTTTCGTGACCGAAGAGTTCGCTTTCAATCAGCTGCGGTGCAAACGCTGCACAATTAAACGCGATGAATCGTGTCTTGTTTCGATTGCTGAGGTTATGAATCGCGTGAGCGATCAATTCTTTACCTGTCCCGCTTTCTCCCGATATAAGAACAGTGGCGCGAGTGGGAGCAACCTGACGAATTGTGTCAAAGACGTCATGCATCGCTTTTGACTCGCCAATGAGAGTTTCGAAACCGAAGCGTTTGTCTACCTGTTGGCGGAGTTGAACATTTTCCTGCTCGGTTTGGCGCCCCTTGATGGCACGGCCAATCTTAAGTCCGAGCTCATCGATATTCACTGGCTTGGTAACGAAGTCATATGCACCACGTTTCATCGCGTCGACCGCGGTAGCGATCGAGCCGTAGGCTGTCATTAGCATACAAATAGGCGGCCTTGGCTGCTGAAGGACCCGTTCAATGAGTGCCATCCCATCTTCGCCGCCCAATCGCAGATCGGTCAACACCAGATCGATCTGATCCGCGGCGAGAACGTTCAGAGCCTCATCGATGCTACCAGCCGTATAAACGTCGAAATCGTCTTGAAGCGACTGGCGAAGGCCTTCCCTCGTGTGCTTTTCGTCGTCCACGATTAATATCGCGCCTTGCATCCTCTTCAACTGTCCTCTTGGTCCTGCAACAAGCGGATACGCTTGTCTCCGAAGGGAAGATGGATAGTGACTCGCACGCCTTTCCCCTCATTGCTCTCAATTTCTATCTCGCCGCCATGTTCCCGGACGATCCGCCGTACGATTAACAATCCTAATCCTGATCCGGATGCCTTGGTCGTAAAGTAGGGCTGAAACAGCTTACTCATCTTATTCTGCGCAATCCCTCCACCCGTGTCATTGAATGCGACAGAGACGTACAATTCATTTTGCCAGGATCGAATATGAAGAATCCCGCCGCTCTTCATGGCCTCAAACGCGTTTTTGATCACGTTGTAAAACGCCTGCTTCATCTGGTCGCGATCAACCTCGACCGGCGGCAGTGTTGGATCGAGATCCAGCTCAACGATGATGTCCCGAACCCTGATTTCTGGCCGCAGAAATGTTACGGATTCCTCGAGGATTTCATTCAGGTCGTGGGTCTTGAATTGTGGAGTCGAGGGACGGATTGCTCGCAGGAAATGCTGGACGATTGAGTCGAGCCGTTGGATCTCGCTCTTCGAGATATCGAGGAGTTCACCGATGTCGCTCCGTAGTTCAGAAGGGGCTTTACGCAATTTTCGTTCGATAAGTTGAAGATGGATATTCAGCGAGTTGAGCGGATTACCGATTTCGTGAGCTACACCGGCCGCCAGCAACGTCAACGCAGACAAGCGCTCGCTCTCAATCGTCTGTTCGGCCATTCGGCGATCCTCGGTGATATCGCGCAAAATAATTGCGTAACCCACCAAGTCTTGACGCATTGCGTTCGGGTACTCGACCTCTTTGTCTAAGTGCAATGGCGCGACATAGAAATTGAGGAATCGGTGTTGCGGATAAAAGACCTCGATATCGCGGCTGACAGAACCCTGACTCGATCTGAGTGACGTCCAGTCCAGACCGCGAAGTTTCTCGTCCAGCGGCCGTCCAAAAGCCTCTTCCGGTTCAATCCCGAAGAGTTGTGCTGCGGACGCATTAATGAATTGGATTTTTCCATGGACATCCGTGACGATCACACCCTCCTGGAGAGCGTCGAAAATCCGTTCCAGAAAGCCCTTCTCTTGCGCAAGTCGGACAAGATAGTTCTGTACTTCTTCGGGCTGTACCCGCCGGATGCGCTCAATCAGCTTATCGATAAAGCCAGATCTCATCTAGGGATTCCGATGGCCGATATCCTTCCTAGGGCTGAGCCAAAGTATTCAGGAGGTATCGGAGTTGCTTCGTTGGCCAATGCCGGTTCCGCTTTCCAGGTTTCAGGCGGGAGCGCTCTCTCGAAGTGGGTGGCGAGGATGTCAAAGCTACCCGTCCAATTGGCACTCTCGATCCGGAGGCGCCTCAACTGAAAGTCATCCTGATTTACTACCGCGCTTGCAACCCAGTTGTTACACTTCATCGCCTGCGTTAGTTCCGGAACAAGCCGGAAATGCAGGATCCAAACGGATTTACCTCCTGAATCTGATCCAGATTCGAACCGGAGAATCTGGAAGAGGGCCGGAATAAATACGATCTCTTGGTCTTTGAGCGGCAGGCGAAAATCTGGGATCCTGGTTGCTCCGTTGGTGGCTCGCCCGGCAGCGACGGTAGCCGCAAAGTCGCGGGGATACGCCCACACAGTTTGTCCGTCGCGGCAGAAGACAATGCGGTGCTGGGGATCAAGCGTCTCAACGCGGAGTTTGTCTGGGATCTGTAAGGAGACCCGAAGCGGCTGATTGAGAAACTCCGCTGCGGCCAGGGTGCCTTCTCGCAAGACCACCTCCGCCTGCATCGCCTTAGTCGGCGCTTTGGAATAAAACAGGGCTCCGTAAGGCTGGACGGCCCGAGCCAATATATCGTACTTGTTTTGTGCGTGTAGCTGCTGTCCGGCTAGCAACAACCCGGTCGCGATTATCGCCGGCGAGAAGTGCTCTAAAGCGAATTTTGACATGACGTCATACCTCTAACGCGAGAAATCGGAAAGGCAAAGACCAACAACAGGGAACAGCGGGGTCAGCGGGTTCAGCGGGTTCAGGTTACTGTCGCAACTGAGCAAAATCACCTGAACCCGCTGAACCCGCTGAGCCCGCTGAACCCGCTGAACCCGCTTGTTACGCTTTGCCTTTACGGTTTCCCGCGTTAAACATAATATCCTGTGCTGGTGTTGACATTTTTCCTAGCAGCTCAGTCCGGGGGACTGGTGTACGCGTTTACGGAAGCGACCTTCGAGGGCAAGCTTGTCTTAACGGCACTTTTCGTAGCGTCGATCTTCAGTTGGTCTGTCATGGTCACCAAAATCAGCGTCGTGCGGCTGGCCAAAGCGCAGAACGATCGATTCCTTGATCTATTTCGTTCTGATCGGCAGCCGCTGAAAATCTACGAGTCCAAGGTGCGGTTTGAGGGTTCTCCGCTATACTCCATTTACCGGGCTGGATGTAGAGAGTTGGCGTTTCATCTACTCGGTTCAACAGAAGTTGATGACACCTTTTGGGCACGTTTGGAAATTGCAGAACGAATTACGCCGTCCCAAATGCGAGTTGTTACGACAGCCATGGAAAGAGCGGTCGGTGAATCGGCGTTGCGCCTTGAATCCCAGATGATTTTGCTCGCCACCGCCGTCAGCGGCGCTCCCTTTCTAGGGCTGCTGGGGACCGTCTGGGGCGTTATGGACACATTTTCGGGTGTCGCAATGGCCGGTTCAGCGAACTTACAGGCAATGGCTCCCGGCGTTTCGGGCGCGTTGATAACCACCGTGACTGGGTTGCTCGTCGCAATCCCGGCGATGTTCGGATATAACTTCCTCGTGACAAGCATTCGTTCTTTGATTGTTCAGAACGACAATTTTGCGGCCGAACTTTCGTCAGAGTTCGAGCACAAATACGTTAACCATTCGACCCGACCCGTCCTAGTCAATAAATAGCATGCGTCGTTTTTCCGATCGGCCTACATTGCACACGCTTACCGAGATCAATGTTACTCCGCTGCTCGATCTAGCGTTCGTACTCCTGGTCATCTTCATCATCACGACTCCTCTTATGGAGAACAGCGTGAACCTTGTGGTGCCCTCGAGCGGTGAGGCAATCCAGTCAGTCGATCGATCGCAGGTTCAAACGATCTCCATCGATAAGGATGACGTTTTGAGATTGAACGACGAAGTCGTTGACCCGGCCACGCTGGAATCGCGTCTGATCGCCTTGCATGCTGAGAAGCCGGACGCGGCTGTGGTGATCCGTCCGCACAAAGAATTGCCGATCCAGAAGTTCATTGACGTTATGGATATCCTACAGCGAGCAAAAATTTCGAGGGTGGGCGTTCTGACACGCCCCGACCAGCCGTAAACGAATGCCGGACTACCCCCGTCAAGATGAGGACGGAGGCTTCAGGAAAACCTTCGTTGCCATTGCAGCCGTCCACTTTGTACTGCTCGGCGGATTACTGCTAGCGACTCTCCATGCGCCCAAACAGAGTGGTGATAGCGTGGTTTGGATGAGTCCCGGCTCATTTGCCGGCGATTCCGCTGCGACGCAAGCGCCGCTCACCGATAACCGGGAGTCTTCGCCGCCATCGAACGAAGAGCCAAATCAGCCATCACAACAGGAGGCGGATCAGCGGGATGAGCCAGCGCCGCCGTCTGAGACACCGCCTCCGGTCCCTACTCCTTTGCCAGTTGTCGAAGAATCTGCGCTGCCAAACTCTACGCCTACACCCGCTGTGACGCCGACGCCGAGGCTGACTCCGACTCCAGCGCCGCGACCGACACCAACAACTAAGCCCACGCCGAAGCCGTCGCCTAAACCTGCGCCCAAACCAACTCCAAAACCGTCACCGGCGCATTCTCCAACGCCCAAATCCAGTCCCAAACCTGAGGCTGCGCCTAAGGAAAAAGAGAAGGAGAAGCCAAAAGTTGACGACTCTCCAAAGCCCAAGACCTCGCCTGTGAGGTCGGAAGAGAAGGAAAAGGCGAACGCCTCGCCTGCATCAGGCGCTCGGCAGCCAGAGGCCGGCCACGGCAAGAGCAAACTCACGAAGGATCAAACGACACCTGGGCCCGGCGTGCAGTCGCACTCCAGCAACGGAACCGGAGCGGGCGACGGTAAAGTTGCCGGGTCGGGAGATTCCGCGTTGTCGGCTTACGTTGGGATACTCACGAATCGATTCCAGGCTGCTTGGAACCAGCCCACCAGCGAGATGGCTCTTGGAAAAACCTTGGAGGTCACCGTTAAACTCAAGGTGGAAGCAGATGGAGCAGTTACAGAATTCATCATTGTCGAAGGCTCTGGAAACGCAGTGGTGGATGACTCTGTTCGGGATGCAGGTAAAAAAATCACGAAGCTGCCACCGCCTCCGAATGGTCAGGCGTTCTCTGCGCCTGTTCGTTTCGAGTTGGGAAATTAAAAAAGGAGTCAGGAGTTGGACAGCGGGGTCAGCGGATTCAGGTGGTGGCAGCGGAGCAATTCGCTGACCCCGCTGACCCCGCTGACCCCGCTATTGCGAGTAGGTCGACGCTCTGCTTTAGTTAGGTCTCACGAAAATGGCGGAAGCCGGGCGTTATCAGCATTACGAGGTTCTCCGGAACGAGGATGGGACTCTGTGGGAATTAGGGAGGGGTGCGATGGGCATCACCTACAAGGCCTTCGACACGAACCTCCGTTCTCTCGTAGCCCTTAAGGTTATCAATAACGCGTACCTCAGCAGCGACGTGGCCCGGCAACGATTTTTGAGGGAGGCCAGGGCTGCGGCTGCGCTTCGTCATCAAAACGTCGCATCAGTCTTTCATCTCGGCACGGATAACGAGTGTTATTTCTACGCCATGGAGTTCGTCGACGGAGAAACCGTTGATGGGTACATGAAACGAAACGGCGCGCTAAGCCCAGTCGAAGCATTGGGAATCACGCTGCAGGTTTCTCGTGCTCTGGCGGCAGCGGCAAAGCAGCAGCTGGTCCATCGGGATCTCAAGCCCGCGAATCTCATGCTGGTCGATGAGGAAGGCGAAAGGGTGGTCAAAGTTATCGATTTCGGGTTGGCCAAGAGCATAAAAAGGGAAGGAGAGGATTCCGGGACGTTGACTGTGGGCGGTGGCTTCGTCGGTACTCCGCACTTCGCGAGTCCTGAGCAATTGGAAGAAAGAGATATAGACAGTCGTTCTGATATCTATTCGCTTGGGGCAACTTTGTATTACATGATCGCCGGACGTCCGCCGTATTCTGGGTCGGTGGCCCAGATAATGAGCCAACACCTCTACAAACCGTTGCCTTTGGAGCCGCTCGAGGGATCGCCTTCCTGTTTGGTGGGACTAATCCAGCGAATGATGGAGAAGGATCGAACAAAAAGACCACAAACTCCCGCCGACCTGCGTCAAGATGTTCTCAGTTGCCTGGAACAAATACGGGCAAATGCGACAGCGGTAGAGCGTCCCGTTTCGGTAACGGGATCTCTGGACCAGCCCGATACGTTAGCAACGCTGGCATTATCCGCGGAAAAGCGGGGACCCCTGACGACCGGTACAGTCCTGGCACAACGCTACCAGATCACTCGAGACCTTGGCGACATCCCGCAAGGCCGGCAGTTCCTGGCCGACGACGTTCAGCGCAACCTGAGAGTCTCGCTCGTGGTGTTTAACCGCGAGTTCCTTTCCGATACCGTACGGTACACTGCGCTGGAACAGGAAGTCGACCGACTGCGCAGTGCACCTCAAGCGGAGTTGCGTGAGATTTACTCACTCGAGAGCGTTGGCCAGAAAAGCTTTCTCGCCCAAGAATATCTGCTTGGTCCTACTTTGTTGGACGTTCTCCGAGTCCGGCGCATGCTGACTCCGCCGGAAGCACTCCTGCTGGTCAAGTTCCTGGCGCCGGTAGCCGATCACGCACAGGCGAACCGGCTGCAGCAGGTCGTTCTCACGGTTTCCGGTGTGCATTTGACTTCACCTGGTCTGACGGAAAGCGCGATCGATACCGGACTCCTCCAGAAACCGCTCGCAGACTGGAGCGGGCTGGGAATCAAAGTTGAGTCGATCGATTTTTCGCTCTCCTCCTCCGATTCTGTGGATTGGGCCGGGTCGGCTACTCTGGTCGTAACCGGTGGCGGCCCGCGGGCTAGTTATCTCGGAATGCTAAGCCTTTTAATCTACGAATTGCTAGGTGGCCCAAGGAGCGCTGTCGAAACGACCGGTCGCTATAAGCCCATCGCAATCCTTTCTGAGCAAGGA
>DASZGG010000113.1:0-8231 GCA_035939025.1 Chthoniobacterales bacterium
GCAAGCATGGCTTCGATCGCTTCTGGCTGAGGTCGGACACCACGCCTCGAAGACCGATACTGCGCAAGCGCCTTGGCCCAGGCAGGGTTCATCAATCCCGATGGTGTCTTCCAGATCAAGTTGTGCAGCCAACCCAAAGCCTGGCCATCGCCAAGCAGCGCTCGTTTTTGCTGAGGGGTCAAGCTTTCCGGACCCTCTTTGAACAGTCTGTTAGCCAAAGATACGATGTATGCATCAGTGCAGGGAGTGCTCGTATCGCGTCCCCGCTGAAGCGAAACATGCACCGCGTTGTAGAAAGGATCCAGCAGAGCGTGAACGAACTGATCGCCATCGCGGAGCTGCAACTTAAACCGCCCACAAAGTTCTTCCGGCGGCTGAAGCTCTTCAGGAGTCAGAAACAACTGACGAGACGAGTCAACGCGACCGCTGAATTGCGCTACCGGTATTGCCAATAACAGCCCAAGCAGTATCGGAGAAACCCAAGCCAGATAGGATGGGGCAATCCACCACGCCACCGCGCCGAGTCCAGCTGCGACTACCGGCAACGGCCAATACTCGCAGACAATGTCCAGCCAGCGCGGCCCAGCACCACCATCGCGCGTCTGAGTATGCCAAGTAACGGTTTTCCCAGCAATGTTGCGAAGGACAAATCTGGTGTGGAACCAGATAAGGACCGGGGCGGTGAAGATCGAAAATAACGTCTCTAAGATGACCCCAAGCACCACACGGATCGGGCCCCCAAAAGCGGCAAGCTCTTTCGGGCGCGAAAAAAGATGAAGCAAGCTGAGGACCTTTGGACCAAACAACAAGGTCAATGTCATCAAAAAGAGCACGGCAGCGGAAGCCGCTGGAAACATTCCAATCTTCTCGTGCAGATGGTCAATTCCTGCTTGAAACGCACCCAGAAGAAGAAACAGGACAAGAAGAGGGGCGGATGAATAGGCAAGGATCCCCTGAACCAGGTGGATCCGACTGATTGGCCGGATATTTTGGGCCAACAGAAACCACATGTGCTGCAGGTTCCCTTGGCACCAGCGTCGATCGCGCTTTACGTACTCGGTCAGATTGGGCGGCAATCCTTCGTAACTGCCATCCAGATCGTAAGCGAACCAGATTTCCCATCCGGCGTTTCGCATTAGAGCCGCTTCGACGAAATCATGACTCAAGACTCTTCCACCGAGCGGTTCCTTTCCTGGTAAAGCCGGAAGCCCGCAACTCGCTAAAAACGGCGAAACCCGAATAATCGCATTGTGTCCCCAATAGTTACCCGCCCCCTGCTGCCAAAAATTCAATCCAGCCGCGAAAATCGGGCCGTAGAGGCGCGACGCAAACTGCTGAATCCGGCCAAAGACGGTTTCGGCCCTGACAAGGCGCGGCATCGTTTGAATGATTCCGGCGCGCGGATTGGTCTCCATCAACCGAACCAAAGAAGATACGGCCGCACCCGTCATCACGCTGTCAGCATCGAGAACCACCATATAACGATGGCGATGACCCCAACGGCGGCAAAAATCTGCGACATTTCCGCTCTTTCGATTCACCGGTAGTTTGCGCCGGCGATAGTGGATTTTACCGAATCCACTCGTTTGGCGGCAGATATCCGACCACGCCAACTCCTCCTCGACCGCTTTGGCCGGGTCGGTCGAATCGCTCAGGATATAAAAATCATACGAATCAAGCTCACCTCTTTCCCGCAAAGAATTGTACAAGGCGCAAATATTCCCAAAGACGGTTTCTGCGTTTTCGTTGAAGACCGGCATCACAACCGCCGTTGAAGCAAGAGGAGTGTGCTCGTCCAGGGTATTCGTTATCTTGAGCCTTTCTTGCCCTTCGGCGAGAACCAGGTAGCCGAGAAATGCCTGAGTGAATCCGAATGACAGCGACGTGAACAGAAGACCGAATAAACCTGTCTCCACTACCTCGAGAGGCGTCCACCCCCTGGCTCCGGCAATGTCGAACATCAACCACAAACCGAGCACAGAAATACCGACAGTGACCAGAGCCACCCCCCAGCGTCGTTGCCGGACCTTCCTTTGAAAAGCCTCTTCAAAAGTTCCCGAACCGACTAGCTCAACAAACCTCTTTGACCTGTCGTTTCCATTCATAATCCTGACGAAAAATTCAACTTCCCTCCGCGGTTCTTTAGCCTCTAACGTTATCGCCGCGCGCCCTGTTCGCGCGGGCGGGGCTAAACGGTCGTCGAAAAATTGCTATCTGTAAAGACTGGCGAAAACGAGCACCCCGAGAATAGCCAGGCCGATCACCCAGCCTAAAATGCGATTTGCGCCGATGGGAGAAAGTTTCGCAGCGAGACTAACAAATCCTTTTCCGGCCGACGACAATTCGAGCGGACGCGCCGTTATGCTCGCCACTTGCAGGTTCGGGGCCGCCTGGAGCTTGACGTCGCGCAGCGCATGGAGAACTTCCTCCGACAACTCCTCCGTCCGACCCAGGATATTTCCATCAACATTCTCGGTCAGATAGAGCCGAACCCGCTCCTCGATCAGGCGACGATCGTCCGGAACGCCTTGATCGATCAAGTGTCTTAAAGAATGATCGAGATTCTTCTGGACCTCGTCGAAAGCCAGTTCGGTGGCTGGAGTAAAAGGCTCTTGCCGTTTACGGGCAATCGCCCGTTCGAAACTCGAAAGCAGAATGAGCTCCCGGTCGATGCTTTCGGGCGTCTTTAGGGCATCTAGGTAATCATTAATGCGGTCCCACGCCTCTTTCCATTCGGGCGAAGACCGGATTCCAACACGAAGGAGCGCTATATATTCAGGAGATATTGCCATTTCTCAGAACAGAAGGTATCGCCGCGTAATATAACACAGCTGATGTCCATTGGCTGAGAAGAATTCGGGTCGAAAATTGTGAAACCGACCAACCAACCCCTGTCGGTCGGAGTAAATTGGACATCTTTAAGCTGAGCACCTTGACCCACCAGAATATACGGCCGCAGTTCGGCCACGGGAATTGTTTCCCCATTGTCGGGCTTCCCAAATTCGATCGCGAATCGCGTTTCGTTGGAACCCGGGCTCGGCCGCACAGTCGTCGAAAGCACCCGAAATTGATTGGTGTCCGGTTCGTCCCCGCGCCACTTCATTTGATAAGCAAATTCGAAACTCGTACCCTGTTCCGGCGGGTTTTGAGGTTCCCAACCGGCAACGATGTTATCCGAGTATTCGTCGCTGCTTGGAAGTTCAACAAGACGGACAAACCCCGGTCCGAAATCACTTTTCGGAATCACCGTGACACTTGGTCGCAGATGATATTCAGCTTCGCGATCGAGGTAATCACTCAGACTCCGATCCCGCTGTACCAGTGAATAAGACAGCACGTTTGAAAACCGGCGGACACTTATTGACCTGGGATTGTTCAATGGCGCCCAAAGCTTTTCGCCCGAGCTGGTATCAAGTAAAAGCCCATCAGAGTCATGAACTTGTGGACGAAATTCGCGTCGGTGAAAATCCGTTTTGTTCATCGAAAATTCGATTTTGCCCGTCGGTTGATAGTCGGGTTTAAGCGTCGGTTTATTCACCGTATCGCCACCGAAATAGAACATGCTCGTAAGCGGCGCAAGAACGAGTACCTCCGGCTTCTTTCGCACAAAGAGGGTCGCTTTAATATCCATGGTCGTAATTGCACCATATTGCACAACGAACTCGTAGCCACCTGTCAGGCTTTCACTATCGAGGAGCGCATAGAACTTTAAAAAATCATCCGTAGGGTTCGGCTTTCGCATCCAAAACTCCCGAAAATCCGGGAATTCTTCCGGCTGACTAATACCGGTGTTAACGGCAAGCCCACGAGAAGAGAGCCCCCAGTGCAGGCCTTTGGCAATTACGCGAAAATAGCTCGCTCCGAGGAAGGACATAAACTCATCCTGAACGCCGGGCTGACTCGATGGAACGAAAGCTTTGAAGCCTACGAAGCTCTCATGCCCGCTGAAGCTGAGCGGGTTATCGTAGTAAAAGTATTCCGGAGAAAAAGGGATGTCGCGAATACGATCTTTCTCGATCGCTTGAAACAGCACCCGCCGCTTAAAGTAGTAGCCTGGATGAAAAAATCCGAGGTGATAGGGCAAATTTCGCCAGACAGACCGCTCCGGAAGGAAGCGTATCCTGCGATAAAGATCATAATCCAGATTCTGAAGATCGTGTGAAAGCTCCTGGTTCTGCACCACAAAAGGCTGCTTCGATAGGGCCTCGGCCTTCTGAACCACATCCTTGTAACCAAACACATTCTCTTCCTGTGCAACCGCTGTGCTCGCCCAACACACAACAAGGAATGCCGTGAAAATTTTCATACGCGCATCGACGATGGCAACACGATCGACATCAAGTCAACCCGCAAAATCCTCGATCTTTTTTGAACGCTGCAGCGGGAGCCCATTTTGATCGCAACAATTACCTCCTACTTATGAGACGATGCACTAAAGGGCTGTTTTGGGCAGAAGTGAACTTCCATTTACCAAGTTACGATTTATAATTTTCGAAAGCGCGTTTTCCATGTCTCAAGAAAATTTACCAAACAGCGTACTTTATGCGATCTCGGCGCGAATCGGGGGCATTGGCTTGGACCTTGTGGCCCACGAAACTATTCGAGGTATCGAGCCTTTTTTGGGCAAGGCAATATCTTATGGGGTCAGAGCTCCGGATATCGATCGGCGCAAAATGAAAACGCTGCGGTTCCACCCGGTCCGGCTCTTATCGAATCTGGACCGGAAATATTATTACGCAGCCAAAAAACGCGCCGTCGACCGAGTGGCTGCCCAATTTCTCAAGACGGGCCGCTTTGATCTCTTCCACGTCTGGTCTGGTTCCGCGTTACACGGCCTGCGAGTGGCAAAATCGCTCGGGATTCCGTCCCTCTTGGAGATTCCGACCTGGCACCGGCAGAAAGGCAAAGTGCTTCCGCCGAAAACGGAACACGAGATTGCGATGGAGAATGCTCCAATCCCCCAACGTTGGCTGAATCGCCTGTTGATCAGCCGCCAAGATAGCTTGGAGGAGTACGGATTGGCAGATTTGATTCTGGTAGAGTCGGAGAAGGCGGCAGACTCGTTTAGGGTCTTGGGATTTCCAGACGAAAAGCTGTACAGCATGCCCCAAGGCGTAGACGTGAACCGGTTTCAACCCGGTCCACCACCACCGCTCTTCCGCGCGGTTTTTGTCGGTGCGTTAATCAAGCGAAAGGGCGTGCATACCCTGATTGAGGCATGGAAGAAGCTCAGACTCCCACGTGCGGAACTTTGGCTCGCCGGCCACCCCCATGCAGAGATCAAGCCGTACCTAGTTGATTTGCCGTCCAATGTAAAGGTCCTCGGATTCAAGGGGGACGTGGAGAATGTCTTTCGGGCGGGTTCCGTTCACCTCTTTCCCTCCTCTCTCGAAGGGAGCGCCAAAACAACCTACGAAGCTGCGGCGTGCGCTCTTGCGCAGATCACAACGCGGGAAGCGGGCGACGTCGTGGTGGACGGCGTGAACGGCGTAGTCATCCCGCCCGACGATGTTGACGCTCTGGCAGCCGCTATTCAGTTCTTGTACGATCGCCCGGACCTGGTTCGGAAATATGGTGCGGCCGGACGTAAACGGGTTCTGGAGCAGTTCACGTGGGACCACTTCCGGGAGCGGGTGCTGGCCGCCTACCGGCTGGCAATGGACCGCGCAACCGAGTCGCGGCGCTTGCATTCGGTGCGATGAAGTCACGTCCCCGAAACCCACCGAAAAGCGGTCTCGGTCAATTCCGCTTTATCATCTTGCTGATGTCAGTCTACTTCGTTGCAACCTCCGCGTACCTGGTAACGAATATCCTGGCGATGGACGTCCACGCCGCGGCGGGAAAAGAAACCTTAGTTTCGACTGATTCCCATCAATACCTCGACTTTGCTCAGCACTTTCTAAAGGGCAATTTTTCCATGGATTATATTCGCGACGTGCCTCACCGCCAGCCACTTTACCCATTTGCATTGGCGGTCGCGACCAAGATTGGGAACGGGAATCTGTTCTTTTTGGGAGAAGTAAATGTTGTAGCGATGACACTCGTGATCGGGTCGGTTTATTTCGGTGTCCTCCGCTTTTTTCGAAGTCCATCCGTGGCGGCGATCTCGGCATTCTGTGTTGCTGGCAACCGATTCATGTGGCGTATAGCGGGCGAACGGCTCTTAACAGAGCCGCTTTATGTTCTGTTCCTGGTCTGGGTTATCATCGCCTTTCTTCAATATCTTCGAGAACGGAATGTCTTCTGGCTTTTGCTAGGATCGGCTTTTACAGGGCTTGCCTACCTCACGCGCCCAAGCGCCATCTTCGATGCTGCCGCATCTTTTAGCGTTTTATTCCTGGCAGAAATCATGATGCCGCCAAGAGCTGGAGAACTCAGCCCGCGTTTTCAAACAAAAGTGCTCCGACTGCTCCCTAAATATCTGAGTGCGGTGCTGCTACTTATGGTTATCACTACGCCCTCCTGGATTCCGAGGGTAGTCTATTTTCGAGACCCGCTATACACGGGGTATCTAACTAACTTTTTGTGGGTGGATACCTACCATTTAGCTCATGATTTCGGAGAACGGGCGCCAAGTTATAACTGGCACGATTATGTGGCGACCCACAATCTTCTGGATGTCGGATACCGGCTGATTTACGGCTTTTTTAACGTCTGCATAGTACTTCCGATCGGAGCTGAGAAACTTCCCATTCTGTTCCTCCTGAGCGTCGCCGGGGTCTGGACGGCCCTCAAAAAGGGTCCGCGCGAATTTCGGTTTCTTCTGCTTTTCTTTTTCATCCAGCTGCTCCCATTTATTTGGACGAACATGCCAAATCCGAACACCCGGGTACCCTACGGCTCCACGTTCCCGTTCGAGCCCTTCTTTGCCGCCTGTTTTCTCGCCTTATTCGCGGCAAAGTTGGACGCTGCACTCGGCCGGCGGCTCGGATTCGGTCAAGGGAACATTTCCGGGGCTCAAGCTTAGGTTGTCGGTTTTTTTCAGACTCGCTTTTGCTCGCGGCAAGGCGAAGCGACTCGCTTCGCCTAAAATCGTCCTAGTCCTCGTCCTCGATCTTTTGAACGTCGCAGCTAGAAAAAGGTTTTGATCTGAGAAACCGGGCATAGATAGAACCTCAACCGGCCAGGTTCGTCAACCCAGGAAGAGAATTCGAGGACGAGGACGAGGACGAGTTCGAGGACGATTGAGAATTCTTAGGGGACCCTGCGAAGCAGGCCTATCATGACGCCCTGGATCGTGAGTTCTACCGCCGGGAGAAGATCTGCATAGGCCGGATTTTCCGCTTTAAGGAATGGCTCCCCGCGATCGAGTAGATAGCGCTTTAAAGTCGATTCGCCGTCAATTAGTGCCGCAACGATGTCACCATTCTTCGGCAGGCGCTTCTGAAGAATCACCGTGTCGCCATCGGCAATTTGCGCGTCGATCATCGAATCGCCCCGAACCTTGAGGGCGAAAACTCCCGCTCGATCCTGGATCCCGAAGGCCACCAAATCGACACCCAGGCTTGCTTCAGGCCATTCCGAGGTCTCGCTGGGCATCCCGGCCGGAATTTGGCCTAGAACCGGAATCGGGTGGAAACCCGACAGAAACCGAAAATTACTGTCAACGGCCGAACGAGCTTTGCCCGGCGTCCGAATAATGACGCCCTTTCGTTCCAGGGCTCGAAGGTGATTCATCGCAGCAGTCTGACTATGGAATCCGAAGTGAGCCTGAATTTCGCGACTGGACGGTGGAAAGCCCGTTTTGCGTTGTTGTCGACGGATGAAATCAAAGACTTCCTGCTGGCGTGCAGTGAGTTGGGCCATAGATGTTCAACCGAACACTGCATCAGTTCAGCAAAAGTCGCAAGCAGGATCGTGTCCTCCTACCAAGTGCTACCGCGGATTACGTCCCTTTTCGCGTGCAACACATATCAGATGATTGTTGCCAGCAACGTTTACTGATCCAAGATAGAGAAGCTATGCCGCTGGAATCCAAAACTCCGAAAAGAGGTCGATCGCCACAAGTGTCTGAACCCGTTTCTATGATTCGTCTGCTTTCCGTCGGCCTCCTCCTCTTATTCATTTCGCCGGTCTGCGCACAGAGCCTCCCACTTACCGGCAGCGATCCGAATCGCGTCATTCTCGCGCTTCTCAATTCAATGCCAATTGGGGGTGGCTACTCAGCGACCGTTTCCGCCACACGCGATCTCCAATCGGCCGTTCAGGTACGAGAAGGAATACTTCGAGTG
>DASZGG010000114.1:0-2834 GCA_035939025.1 Chthoniobacterales bacterium
GTGCCGATGGACGAGTTGTTGAGCGAGTTGAAAGCGCATCCGCCGGACAGCCTCTTATGACCCCTGGAATTGGGAGATCCACGAGGAAAGCTAATCGCACTTTTATATGCCCATCACAATCGCAAGAAGTTGCCGCTTTGGGCGACTCGATTGATATTCTCACCCGAACTGCCGCCACCTCTTCTAGCTCGCTTGCGGCAGTTGGGAGGCAAAAGCGATGTCCTCTTCGTTTTCCGGTCATTTTTCTTTGTGCTCTGCTTTGCAGCTGTGCGCATCTGGTGAGGATCTCCTATCCCCCCGAACCAATGATTCATCCGGCATTTGATCAACGATTCACAACGTGGGATGGCGAACGCGTGCAAGTGGCCCTAACGCCTTCACTGCGCGGCGAACCGCTTAAGTACTTAGCCAGATACGATCAGGTGTTCCTGGCGAACTCGATCCGGCAGCGAGGTCTTCGCCATGAATATAAAATCGCAGGCATAGGCACCCCGCTAGTTGTGTATTCAAGGAATCCGGACATTACACAGAAAGAAAAACATTATCCAACCAGTGGTATTACTCTTGGCCTAACCGCTGTCAAAGAAGGGCGCCCTGGGCAGATGCCAATACTCAAGCTTTATGACGCGTTCGACCCCGCGGTAGTCAAATCCTCGTACGGTCCCCATCCGATTGCAGCCAATTACACGGCAACTCTTGCGGTACTCTATTCGCACGCCCGAAAAGTGGCAGAAAGCGCCGCTGCATCATTCTTTAGATCCGACAATCCAAGGTTCGCGACAGGCATCTACCTGATTCATCCGTACGATCCCGACAAGGTTCCGATCCTGTTCATTCATGGCCTGATCTCTTCTCCGATTTCATGGCAGAACTTGACCAATGACCTTTGCTCGGACCCGAAAATTCTCGAGCACTATCAACCTTGGTTTTTTCTTTATCCGACCGGCCAACCGGTCCTTGAAAGCGCCGCGCAACTTCGAGAGGATTTGCAAGCGACTCAACGTTTGTTTGATCCGCACGGCACGGCGACTGCCTCGCATCATGTCGTTGTCATCGCCCATAGCATGGGAGGATTGCTTGCGCACACGTTGGTATCAGATACGGGCGACGCTCTTTGGAGCGTGTTCGCCACCAAGCCGCTTAGCAGTTTATACCTCTCAGCAAACGAAAAGGAGTTAGTGATGAAATACTTCTTTTTCCGGCATCAACCCGCTATCGATCGTGTTATTTTCCTTGCAGTCCCACATCGCGGCAGCTGGCTTGCGGCCGGCATTGTCGGAAGCGTTGGTAACCGACTCATCCAGCATTCCAAAAGCCCAGCCCAAGCGATGAAAGAATTGGCGGGAAAATATCCTGGTATTTTGGATCCCTACTTCGCCAGGATAAATGCGCGTGGTGGCCCAACGAGTTTGTTTTGGCTTGCGCCAAACCCTTTGCTTAGCCGTCTGGCTGACCTACCGATCAAAGTTCCGTTTCATAGTATCATAGGAAATCGCGGAATAGACGAAGGAGCTGATAGCTCCGATGGAATCGTCGCGTATCGAAGCTCACATTTGGAAGGAGCAGAATCTGAAAAGATCGTCCCGTCGGGCCACAACTTACTATCGAATCCAACCACCGTCGCCGAGATCAAGCGAATCCTGGAGGAGAATATTCTAGGGATGGATAGGGATAGGAGACCCTAGCCTGCATCGGTCACAAATCCTTGGAGATTTGTGACCGATGCAGGCTGTGGCAGCGGAACTCGCCGGCTACGCCGGAAAATTCCGCTGCTTTTTAGAGAGGAGAGTTTAGAACCAGTTTGTTTCGACTCCTTTATTCTAATTGAGGCTATCTGTCTTAAATAAATGACCCTCGTCCTTATCGCCTCATTGGACGCTCCAGGGGATCACGAACCGCTCTGGCCTATTTGCCCAAGCGCCCATTTCTTGTCGCCACACCCTCGAAAATCTGCCCTGAACACTTCGCCCTTGAATATGAGGTCCTCTTGCCAACCAGTCGCGGGCGAAAACGGTATCGCCTACCGAGATCTCACCCTCCCTCCCGAGGAGTTCGACAGCGGTCCATCCGTCTTCGTTGGACACAGCAAGAGTACCCCCGTTCTTTGACACGGCCATGACAGTTCCTGGCTTCATTGGGCGAGACTACACCCTTCGAGGCGTCCTGTCAGCGGCTGGTGAACTGGGTCACCCGATTCGGATCTGGTATTTGTCCCTGAATCTCTTAACCTCCAGCGGCCCGTCATCCGTCACACCTTGGGTTTAGTGCCTAGCGTAGAAGATATGACGAATCGGGGCGGCGATTATCTGAACGGCCAAGCCGTCGTTGGAGCTTCGTGCGCTGACAATAGCACCCTGGATGATCTCGAGCGCCTTTTCTTCCGTGTCCGCTCCCAGGCGACCGGACAATGGGGGTAGCTTTTGATCCGGATTGGTCGTGATGATGGCATACCTGATCTGCGCAAACCAGTCGTCGCGGCTGTAGGTTTGATGACGACCTTTGGCGAGGATTGCCCCGGCCCTCTCGGACGCGTCTTGGCTCATGATTGCCTCCTGAAACTGCTAGGAAATTGCTTTAGCTCGTCTTTGACTTCTCCGATTTCTTTGTCGCTCATGACCGGCATCATGGGCGCTTTCCTTCTCCGAAGCAATACGGAGTAGGCTCGACATTCCACTGGGTCTAACTTGCTTACCAGCACATAAAAGCTCTCGCGTTGAGCCAGAACCAATTCAGGATAAGGAGGACCCGGGGGCGTCAAATTCTGCCACCAAGGTTGAAGCGTTTTTGGGTCAAAGGAAGGCATAGGCTACCGATCATGATTTCCATAGATAGGA
>DASZGG010000115.1:0-3155 GCA_035939025.1 Chthoniobacterales bacterium
CAGGCTGGGAGTGATAGTGGTTCCTGTAAACCCTCGGTACTCACCCAGAGAAATCGATCGAGTACTCAAGGACGCCAGTCCGCGTGGACTCGTGCGGCGCTCCGGTCCGGCGCCCTTCACGGTAAAACCCGCATGGCAGCTTGTACTCGATGAAGAGCCTCTCGATGCACCAAACGGATCGTGCCCGGAAGTCTATTACTCTCCCGAGGCGATTCTGGCAATGATCTACACAAGCGGCACTACTGGGAAGCCGAAGAGCGTGATGCTCACGCACACGAACGTCTTGGCCAACATTCAGTACTTAAACTATTGGATGCGGTATCGGCAGGGGGGAGCCTATCTGCACGCTGCGCCAATATTTCACGGAGCCGATTTCCCGGCGATGTTTGCCGCTCCGAGTTTTGGCACTTTGCAGGTTACAGTGCCACGTTTCAGCCCGCAGACGTTCTGCGAAGCGGTTGAGAAAGAGCGGATAACGCACACCCTTTTGGCGCCGACGATGCTCAACACGTTGACGAAGTTTTCGGGCGCCAAACAGTTCGATCTTAGCAGTCTTGAGGTACTGGCCTTTGCCGGATCTCCGATGCCGGTTGAGCTCTATCACCGGACTCGCCGAATGCTGCCAGGCGTCAAGCTGGTTCATTTATACGGGACGGCTGAGACGGGCTTTCTCACGGGTTTGGAAGCCCCAGAAGGCATTGTGGGGCGATTCTCCTGTGGACAGCCTTGTCCCGGGACTGACGTCCAGGTAGTTGACCCGTCTTCGGGTGAACCAGTCGCGGCTGGGCAACCTGGCGAAATCGTCGCTCGCGGGGCGAACGTCATGCTCGGCTACTGGAACCATCCAGAGTGCACTGCGCGCGCCTTTCGGAACAACTTTTTTGGGACCGGAGACATCGGTTACCAGGATAACGCTGGGGACTTGTTCATCGTAGATCGACTGAAAGACATGATCATCACCGGCGGGGAAAAGGTTTACTGCAGTGAAGTCGAGGCGGTCATTTACGAGATTCCTGTAGTTCGAGAAGCGGCAGTTTTCGGAATACCTGATCCGAGGCGGGGTGAACTGGTCGCAGCGTGCGTAGTTTTGCAGGCGGGCGTATCTCTTTCCGAGCAGGAACTGATCCGTCACTGCCAGCAATCGTTACCGGATTACAAGATTCCACGGCTCGTAGAGTTTCGGAAGACGGACTTACCGAAGACTGCCGTCGGCAATGTGCTGAAGCGGACGCTTCGTGAGCATTTTCGGCCTGGTAGCGACCGGGCTGAGGGATGAAAGAGAATCATAGGGTCGAGAGTCTCAAGGCTTTGTCTCAGAACGCGAGGCGATGCACTAACCAGAGATCAGAAAAAAGCTGGCATCCTGGGCCTGTTCAAGCGTTGCTAGCCACTGGCTCCTTGGCTTTCCTTTGCGTGATTTCTCTGTTCTTAATGCAGGATATTCATCCGGCCCCCACTAAACTCACTCTCCAGAGAGACGCGGCTGAACTTGTGCGCCTGGAGACGCAACTGCGCGTGGGCGATTCCCACACAGAAACACGAAGTCTACCTTCGTCTGCGGTGTCCAACGCCGGAACCGATCAGGTTGACGTGCAGCCGGAAAAGCATTCGGAATTTGCGGCACCTGAGCCGACGCCAATCGCGAGCCGCATGAGTTCAGCAGGCCGAAAAAGGGAGGCCGACTCAGGCGAGGAGCACCCGAGACCGTCCAAAAGAGGCCTGGAAGGTCGAGCGAATTACGTCCGAAATCTTCAGAACCAAAGGCCCATCGCCCCCACACGACAACCGAATAAACAACAGGGATTGGGTTCGTTCTTTAGTGCCATGGGCCGCGCTCTCGGCTTTTCAACTCGTCGAGACCCATTGTACTTCTTGCCGCCAAATGCAACCAAGCGAAGCGGCGCGCGTTTAAACTAAATTCCGAATTTGAGGAGTCGTCCTCGTCCTCGGTGCATTGGGATTCCGTGACCGCAAAGAGACCGACGTCCTGCAACTAATTTGTTCTGTTAGTCTGATTGCGAAACGATCGGGATTCTCGAGGACGACGACGAGCACGAGGACGACTCCTCAAATTTCGGAATTTGGGTTTAAGCGAGTCGCTTAGGATGCACGCTCCTGACGACATCAGCGAATTCTTGCAAAAACTCGTTGGCCTTCTGCCGATTCTTTGCGCGAATGGTCGTGAATTCGCGACGGATTCGCGATTTCCTAAGATGATGTGACTTGTTAAGCGAACGAGTATTTTAAGTTTTTTTTACTCGTGGAAGAGCAACATCAGATGGTGCTGGCACAATCCAAGCTAAGGCACTTTCATGCGCGTGGAACTTGCATCCTCGAACGAAAGATGCACCGAGCAGGGGCAAATACGGGGCCGCTGATCTTCGGTGTTAATGTTGATTAGAGCGACAACCAACAATCTCTTCGAAATGTTAAAGGAAAACAACGTCCACTAATCTTTTAAGACGTTAATAACAGCCACTCTCATAAAAAGAACCATCAGAAGGGACTCGTGATTTGAAAGAGGTAAACGATGCTCAGTGAACATGTGACGGTAGAGACGGGCGACACCAAATTTTCGCGCCGATTCAGTTCGGCGGTGCAGGGACACCTGAGATCGCTGGAAAAAGAAGAAGCCAAAAAGTGCCCGAATTATATCAAGGCGGAGAGTGCGCAACTTCGCATGATCGACCTCAATCTGTTCCGCGTATTCGACGCGATGATGCTGCATCGCAGCGTGCGAAAGGCGAGCCAAATACTTTCGGTAACTCCCTCAGCAGTCAGTCACGCGTTGAGCAGGCTGCGCCAGTCAATCGGCGACGAGCTCTTCATCCCGACCGAGTCCGGCATGCAACCAACGCAACGCGCGCTTCAGTTGGCCTCAGGCGTTCGAGAAGGATTGGAGAAACTGGAGCGGGCTTTGACCCGAAAGGACGCTGTAGCGACAGAGGCTCCGCGGACTTTCCGCATCGGGGCGACTGACTATCCGTGTATGGTCGTCCTTCCGTCGCTGGTCAAGAGATTGGCTAAAAGCGCGCCGAATGTTGATCTGCGAGTGTCTCCTTCCAATCACATCGAGCTTGTTCAACGGCTTGAGAAAGGTCGAGCCGATCTAGTAATTGGTTCATTCACCGAGCTGCCGGCGGGTATACGTCGGA
>DASZGG010000116.1:0-9476 GCA_035939025.1 Chthoniobacterales bacterium
AAGGCTGGAGCCTTCGCTTACGCCAAACAACGTCGCAATCTCTCTTCGATTTGCGGTTGATCCAGATCCTGACCGATAAAGACTAGTTGGCTCACCCTTGGCTCACCCTTCTCCCACAGTCGATCCCAAAAGATGGTAAATCGATTGTTGACCCCGTGAAAAATGGCGCGTCGTGGCGTTCCCTCGATCCAGAGAATGCCCTTTGAGCGGTAAACTTTCGACTTCTCGGACAGTTCTTGTAGCTCCGCCTCCAACTGCTCGACCGCGAACGGCTTATCAAACTCAAAAGAAAAAGACGTGATGTCCGAGTGATTACTTTCTTTTAACTCATCAAGAAAATCGGGAGCATATAAAAGCTTCCGATCCAGATCGAACGCGTTCAGATCCAAGATCTCTTTTAAGTTTACGCGAGAGTGTTCCGTGTGAAATACGCGCGCATGCGGGTTCAACTCGAAAATCTGTTCTTTGACGGTCTTTAGATCCACTGCGTTTACCAGGTCGACTTTGTTTATCAGGATAAAGTCTGCCAGCGCAATCTGTTCGCGGGCAACTTCGGTTTCTCGAAGCTGGGCGGCCAAGTGCTCTGCGTCTACGACCGTGATAATCGAATCAAGGCGTGCATATTGCTGGAGCTGGGAGATATTCAAGAAGGTTTGCGCGACCGGGCCAGGATCAGCCACTCCAGTTGTTTCAATTAGAATGTAATCGAGGTGATCCTTCTTGAGCAGCTTCTGAATACCTTTTACCAGGTCCTTGCGCACGGTGCAGCATATGCAGCCGTTACTCATCTCCAAAATATCCTCGGTTTGCGTCTCTACGAGTTTGCCGTCGATCCCAATCTCGCCGATCTCGTTAATTATCACCCCGAACCGGTAGTCGCTTTGTTCCTTTAAGATGTAATTTAGTAGGGTCGTTTTGCCCGCACCGAGAAAGCCGGTGAGGACGCTGACAGGGATCACTTTTCTGGGCGTCATAAAGAAATAAAAAAGAGCGATCCTGCGGCCAACGGATCGCTCCTACACATAATCCAGAAATCGATTTACACCAGACCCG
The DNA here is from genome assembly GCA_035939025.1 of Chthoniobacterales bacterium. Lineage (GTDB taxonomy): Bacteria > Verrucomicrobiota > Verrucomicrobiia > Chthoniobacterales > JAFAMB01 > JAFAMB01. The sequence continues at coordinate 1,054 of DASZGG010000116.1, forward strand.
CCTTCTTCAATGTCTGGAACGCACCATTTTTGGTTATCGTCTTAAGGGCTCGAGCGGTCAGCTTCACGGTCACGAAGCGATTCAATTCCGCCACCCAGATTCGTTTCGTTTGCAGATTGGGCAGGAACAATCGAGGCGTGTTCGCGGTAACGTGTCGGCCGACGCCCCCCTTTTTCTTGGCCATACCACGTCGGTGAATGATGTGACCTTTCGCGGGCTTGGCGCCGGTGATGCTGCATTCTCTAGCCATAATAATTCTTCTCCGTGAAGAGCCCGGAAGATGCGTACCTTTAGCGTCCACGTCAAGGATTAAAGTGTAAGCGGATAACCACAGGCATTTGCCTCCTGAACTCCTGCAACTCCTGAACTCCTGACTTCTTGACTTTTTGACTTCGCTAAAGCCAGCGTTCGCGCAACAGCGGACCTGTGCTACGGTTCGTTTGAATGAAGCGGAAGGTTCTCTACGGCTTTCTGGCCGGATGCGTTTTTTTGAATTTATTGGTCGGCTTTAAGATATTGAGCGTCAGCGCGGCGGCTGACGACCACGGGATCGACTATGCCGCAATTGCCGGGTTCACCAGGGCTATTCAGTTAATCAGGCAGGACTACGTCGATGGAAGCGCCGTCTCATACAAAAAGCTGACTTACGCGGCTCTACACGCCATGCTGCCGCACCTTGATCCCCACAGTCAGTTTTTGGAGCCGGACGACCTTAAAGACAGAGAAGACGAAACTCGGGGCGAGTTTGGTGGTTTCGGCTTTACTATTTCGCGTAAAGATCAAGGGATTACGATCCTGTCGACCATGGAAAACAGCCCAAGCGCCCGTGCGGGGATTCTGCCCGGAGACCAAATTGTCAATGTCGAGGGAAAATCCACCCTTAATATGGCGATTGAGGAGCTGAACCAGCTGCTTCGTGGTCAGCCAAATCAGAGGCTGAAGGTAACGATTTATCGTCCTTCGACTAAGGAGACGAAGGAATACGAAATGCGACGCGAGATGATCAAGGTCGCGAGCGTTGTGGACGCAAAAATTCTGGATCCGGGACAAACCGGCGGCATCCAGATAGGTTATGTCCGTATCACCGAGTTCACCGAACCGACGGCGCGTGAGTTGTCCGACAAACTCGATACCCTCGAGGCTGCGGGGATGCAGGCCCTGATCATCGATCTCCGATTCAATCCAGGCGGTCTGCTGACGAGCGCGGTCGATGTGTGCGGACTCTTTCTGCCACCAAGAACTCTCGTTGCTTATACCGAGGGCCGCGATGCTGCTCAGCGACGTGAGTATTTTACTGATAGTGGCGGCAAGCAGAGGTTGAACTTCCCTATGGCAGTGCTTGCCAATGGTCTGAGCGCGAGCGGCGCCGAAATTGTGGCGGGCGCGCTTAAGGACCTGAAGCGTGCGGTGATTGTCGGTGAGACAACTTTCGGAAAAGGTGTAGTTCAAACTCCAATGCCGCTGCCCGACGGATCTGCGCTTTGGCTAACCACTGCGAAGTATTATACGCCAGGTAAACAAGTGATTCAGGAAAAAGGGATTACGCCAGATATCGAATCGGCCATTGATGCGGAGCGAGAGCGGGCGCTGCTGTTGCGACAGCGGGGCGGCTTGTTAACCGCGGAGGAGCAGAAGTTGGTGCGAGAGACACCGGACGCTCAGCTCGAGCGTGCCGTCGATGCGCTTCACAGTCTGATTATCTATAGGCAATACGCCAACAAGTAGCTGTCCGGCCATGCGAGGCAAAGGCTGGAGCCTTCGGAAGAGGAGAGGCAAAGGCTGGAGCCTTCGCTTACGTTGGGTGTTACGGCAAAAAAACCGCTGGCAATGTTTTACCCTACCAATCGGTCGGGGATTGGCCTGACGGGTTTTTTAAAGCTTAACGCATCGCCTCCGGCGAACTATTTCAGCGAAAGACTTCGTCATTCACGATGCGCGGCGGCTTCCATCGATCTGGTGGCAGGCCACGGGTTTTATGGAGGCTACGCAAGTCTTCGTTAAGCAAAACAAGTCTATGAAAAAAACTACTTATCTAGCTCTCGCATTCGGGGCCGGCATTTGCATCAATTCAGCCGCGCTGGCTGATGAAATCCAGTTTACGACTTTGCCGCAAGAAGTGCAGACGACTGTTGTCCGCGAGACCCACATTACGAATCCCACCTATGTCACGCGGGTGGTGCGTGATGAGAGCGGGGTCTATGCGGTGACCGTTCGAGGAAATGGTGGCGATCAGATAGTTTACGTCAACAGCGAGGGCGCGATTGTGCAGCCGTCGTCTGCCACTACAACAACTACCACCACCACTGTCCGGCAACCGACTCAAACAACCACAACGGAGCCCGCTGAAGGCACGATTGTAACCTACGATCAGGTGCAGCAGGATCTCCCGCGGTATCAACTTCTCGAGAAAAAGGGTAGAAAAGAAGTATATCTTGATCGTAAAACCGGTCAAAAAGTGACCGTAAAACGAGAGAAAGATTAAACGGCCGGCAGATTTGAAGTTTAACAACGGGCATCGATCTGAAGAGGCTGCAACTCATCGTTGCAGCCTTTCTGCATCGGGGTTAAAGCTGACGCGATGCAATATCGCAAATTAGGAAAAACGAACTTTAAGGTCTCAGAAGTAAGCCTCGGCGCGTGGCAGATTGGAGGATCTTGGGGCGACGTATCGGACAAAGACGCCGAGCGAGTAGTGCATGCCGCGATCGAAAGCGGGATCAATTTTATCGACACGGCCGACGTCTACGGTGACGGCCGGAGCGAGCGTTTTATCGCAAAAGTGTTGAGCGAAACCAAGGAGCAGGTGTTCGTCGCGACAAAAGCAGGTCGTCGCCTCCAGCCGCATACGGTCGATGGATATAATCGGGCGAATCTCACTGCGTTTGTCGAGCGCAGTCTGAAAAATCTCCGGCGTGAGGTACTCGATCTGGTGCAGTTACATTGTCCCCCGACCGGTGTCTATTACGAGCCGGAAGTATTTGCGGTGCTCGACGAGCTGAAGCAGGCGGGAAAGATCCTTTACTATGGCGTCAGCGTGGAAAAGGTCGAGGAAGCCCTGAAAGCGATAGAGTACCCTGGTCTCGCTACGGTGCAGATCATCTTCAATATCTTCCGGCAGAGACCTAAAGACCTGTTTTTCCCGCTCGCACAACAGCGCGACGTTGGAATCCTCGTTCGTCTTCCCCTCTCGAGCGGTTTGCTGTCCGGAAAAATTACGCGCCACACCGCCTTTGCTGCTGACGATCACCGCAACTATAACAGGCACGGCGAGCAGTTCGATCGCGGGGAAACGTTCTCGGGCGTGGATTTTGATGTTGCACTTGACGCCGTGGAGGAAATCAGGCGATTGCTGCCTGACGGCATAAGCATGGCGAATTTCGCATTGCGATGGATTCTCGATCACGAAGCGGTCAGTTGCGTGATTCCCGGGGCGCGGAATGAGGGGCAGGTGGTGCAGAATGCCGCGGCTTCGGCGTTGCCTCCGTTGACAGCCGAGCAGATGGCCGCGCTGGAAAAACTCTACGACACAAAGATTCGCTCCCTGGTCCACCAGCGATGGTAAATCAGCTAGCCTGCTTCTTCCAAGTACCGGATGCGCTTGTTGACGTCGGTATTAATGGAATGATACGGCTGGGCAAGATTACCAGGTGCAAAGAGGGTCCGCCGAATATGCTCCATGTCGTCGTCGCCGACGGCGTCCGTGAAAATAGGGAGCAAATAATCGATCCCGAGCCGTGAGGGCTTCATCAGTTTTGGGTCGTAAAACGGAGGATACATCCGTCGGGCATGAATATAACCCCACCGATCGCGAAATCGGTTAGCATCGTAACCGGCGACATGAAATCCCTTACTGGAGCTATACTGCAAGGTGGACACAGCGTTGTTCCGACCTTCGACCAGAAGTTCTACGGCCTTGGCGCCGAGCTGTGCGCCGTAGAAGCGATCGAACAAGATAGGCCTTCCTCCCCTCTGAGTATGACCGACCTTTCGGGTGAAGATCGCTTCACGAGAGTTCCCACGCCGATAAAGCTGGAAATACCGGTCGCCGATCATCTGCATCATCTTGTGTCGCAGCGCCTCGGCTGCGCCGCTTAAGGCAATGTTACCTGCTGGATCAGTCGTTTTGGTCTCCGCGCCGAGTTCGCGACCCTGTTCATCCACGATGCCTTCACCACAAACGATCACTACATTCTTTTGCAAATCGTAGAGATGCTTTACGCGCTCAACGAGGTGTTCGATGTCAAGAGGATGTTCCGGCACAAGGATGATATCCGGACGTCCGTAGGACGATCCGAGTGCGATATAGCCGGAATGCCGGCCCATCACCTCGATGATCGCGATTCGACGATGGCTCTCGGCTGTTGTCCGGATCCGTTCGACGCCGCTGGCTGACACGTACACGGCCGTTGCGTATCCAGGCGTGACGTAGTTCACGATATATTCGAGATCGAATACGGCGTGGGACTCCCGTTGCTCATACCGGTATCCTCCCTTCGTATTCGGTTCTGGGACCCGCACCCATTTGTCAGGCTCGTCCGGATAGTTCAGTCCGAGGTCATTATCGATGGTCTTCGGGGCAAGGACGGTCGGAAGGCGCTCCGCGAGCGGTTGCAAACCGTTGAGCGTACCGTCGCCGCCCACACAAATCAGACCTTCAATACCCAGCCTTTCCAAACGGTGAGCGATCAGATCAAGCTCATCCTTTCTGCTCGGGTCAACGTAATCGCGTGAAGAACCAATCATCGTGCCGCCTTTGGTCGGATCGATCTCTGGAATCTCCTGGTAGAGAGGGTTGAGATGAACGTGCGGAACGCGCGGGTTGAAGAGGCTGTTGAATCCTTTTATCAGTCCAAAAATTTCGAGCCTTAACTGATTCGCGCGAACGACAGCTCCCTGGATCGTGGCATTCATCGCCGGTGTGTCGCCCCCTGCGGTCAGGATACCGATACGCTTCATAATTGGAGGGCGAGAGTGTTCACAAGTTTGGAGTCTTTTGGCTGGAGCTATTTATTCCGGCGAGTGCATTGTTTTCAAAGCTTTTAGGTGGCGGCCGCCAGAATAGCTCGTTTTTTGTCTGATCGCGATTTCAAAGCGGTTATGTTATACTCTGGTTGCAAGTCGTTCAAACCGGCTCAGGTTGTTTTTGACTCGAGAGGCGATTCAACTATGGAAGACCGTACTGTATTGATTAAAATGGGGATCTCTACGCTCGCAGGCCTGCTTTTCTTCGACTTCGCCATGTTTACGACCATGCTCGATTTGCCAATCTTCTGGCGTAACGTCTGGTTAGGGTTTTGCATTACTTTCTTCGTGGTGGCCTTGGGCGCCGTTTTTATTCTTTGCGGAGATCTCAATTCGGAGCACAGCAAACCGGAAGACGCCAACCCAAAGGAAGGTTGACTGCTTGGCCGCCCGATAATGGAACTGCTGGTTGCTGTGGGCTCCTTGCTGTGGGTGGCCTTGATGCTCGTACCATGGCGACCGTGGAGTACGCGCGAGCGACTCGAACCGGGTGACCCGCGGAATGGGACGGATCTTTCCGACGTGACCGTGCTGATTCCAGCAAGAAACGAGGGGAATGTCATCGGGCGTACGCTAAGCGCTCTCCGTCGCGAAGGTAAAGGCTTGCGAGTGACCCTTGTCGACGATCAATCTACGGACGAGACCGCTTCTATCGCGCGCTCGGTTTTACCAACCCATCTAAAGATTATCCAGGGAGATCCGCTTCCTGCTGGTTGGACAGGCAAAATCTGGGCTCTCGAACAAGGATGGAGGGGCATTGACTCCGACCTCTTGCTGCTCCTTGATGCCGATATCGAACTCCAGCCCGGGATGGTGGGGGCACTAAAACGAAAGTTGATTGGTGAGAAACTCGCTCTTGTTTCAATCATGGCGGAGCTGCGCACGGAGAGCTTTTGGGAAAAACTGCTCGTCCCTGCCTTCGTCTATTTTTTCAAGCTGCTTTATCCTTTCGCGGTGGGTAACGACCCGCGCTCCAATCTCGGTGTGGCGGCTGGCGGTTGTATCCTTCTTCGATCCGATTCGCTCCGAATGATCGGCGGCTTCGATGCCCTCCGAAATGCCATCATTGACGACTGCAGTCTCGCTCGCAAGATAAAGAAATCCGGAAATCGGACTTGGATCGGCCTGAGTCATTCCGTGCGTAGCCACCGTCCGTATGCACGCCTTTCGAACTTTTGGGAAATGGTAGAACGCACCGCATTCACGCAGTTGAAGTATTCGAGCCGGCTGCTGCTCGCTACCACATTTGCAATGCTGCTCAGCTTTTGGCTTCCCTGGGCAGGTTTATTCTCTCCGCATCTCCCACTTAGAATCATTGCCATTTTTGGAGTTTTCGCGATGACATTGTCGTATCTGCCGATGCTCCGTTATTATCGGAGATCAATTTTTTGGGTTCTGATGCTCCCGTTAATCAGCGGACTCTACCTCCTTATGACATGGTCGTCCGCTCTGCGTTATTGGCGCGGGATGCGATCAGAATGGAAAGGACGCGTATACGCAAGGAGCTGATCCACAGGAGTTGGGCTTACGCCTCCCCCTGGATATAAGTCTTGCCGCGATAAAAGCGCGAAACGAAAATGAACAGAATCGCCGTCAAGAACATCAACAGAGTGAAGAAACGGAAGTAGGCCGCGTGTTTAAGATCGATGCCGAGATTGCTGAGGCTCGGTATCAGGAAGTTCAAGATGGCGGTGAACTGGTTGCCAAGTGCGACCGTGAAAAGCCAAGCGGCCATGACTGCGCTTTTCATCTTCTTTGGCGCCTGGGTGTAGGAAAACTCCAGGCCGGTGATGGACACCATGACTTCGCTGGAGGTTAACAGGACATATGCCAGAAGCTGCCACGCCACATTTGGCTTCGCTCCTGCGTCGATCCGGGTCTGAATCCACCAGATTAGCAAGAAGGATGCCGACATCAAAAACAGGCCAATCCCGATCTTTCGCAACGGTGTGAGCGGAAGAATGCGATCAATGGTCGGATAAATGACGTAGTTAAATAGAGGAACGAGGACTAAAATCAGTAGCGGGTTCGCCACCTGTACCTGTTCCGGCAAAAGCTTTAGTCCTAGAAAATTTAGATCCAGGTCTCGTGCTTGCAGGGTCCATTCCCCGCCAGAGCTTTGGTCCCAAAGCGACCAGAAGACGGCAACGAAAAGGTAGACGACAAACAGACGTCCGATCGCGCTCAGCCCTTCGCGGCTGAAAAATTCACGCACGAAACCAACGCCGCCGGGCGGTATGTGAACGAATTTCTTTCGGCCCAACCAGAATACCACAGTCGCGGTTAGCATAAGCAATCCGGGCAAGCCGAACGCAAAATGCGGACCAAAGCTCTTGTTCTCCAGAAGAACAGGACAAAGGTAAGTGGAAATCGAAGACCCTAAGTTGATCGAGAGATAAAACCAGCCAAAGGCGCGGGAAAGATGGTGCTGGTTGCCGGCGCCAAATTGATCGCCGACATGCGCGGACACGCACGGCTTGATGCCGCCAGAGCCGATTGCGATGAGCGAAAGGCCAATTACAAGGCCAAGGCGCGTGTCATTCAGCGCCAATGCTAGGTGGCCAAAACAGTAAACGATCGATAAGTAGATGATCGTTCGGTATTTGCCGAGAAATCCATCTGAAATAATCGCACCGAAAATCGGGAGAAGATAAACGGCAGAAACGAACTCGTGAAACCACCCTGCTGCCTCGTTCTCATTCATTACCGAGAGCTTGCCGCTGGCATTCATGAGGTAGGTCGTCATGAAGACGATCAGAATCGAACGCATCCCATAAAAGCTGAATCTTTCGGCTGCTTCGTTCCCAATAATATAGGGAACCCCGGGCGGCATTCCGGTGAGATTCTTGTCCGGCGCGGTGCGATACTTTGAAGTTAGTGTACCGTCTCGCATGTAATGGTAGTGTCGCCGGTTAGGGGAAACGTATCGGCGTATCGGCGAGTCGGCGTTTGCAAAGCGTTATCAACTTCGTCGAGACCTTCTGGTCACTATAGCCGTGTCGAAAAGCAGTCTTACTTCGCCGGACGCCGATACGCCGATACGCCGATACGCCGATAGGTTTCCCCTAACCGACTTCCCGCCTGTGGCCTTCCTCGTCGTACTCGTAGATTTTTCCGCCTTCTTCGTCCCTGGTTTTCTTATGCGATCCGTCGCAAAACGGTTGGTTCTTGGAGAGACCGCACATGCAGATCCAAACAGACGACTCTTGGGGCTTTATCTCAAGAGGTCCCTGGGCGGATTTAAGGACTTTGCGCATAACCCAATGGTTAAAATAGAATCGAAACAAAATGTCGAGCTACAACCGGTGTCCTGTCCCCGAAATAGCAGGTACCTGCTATTTCGGGGACAGGACACCGGTTGTAGCTCGACATTTTGTTTCGATTCTATTTTAACCATTGGG
>DASZGG010000117.1:0-2942 GCA_035939025.1 Chthoniobacterales bacterium
AATTCCCGGCTACGCCGGAAAATTCCGCTGCCTTTTTTCAGAGAAGAGTTTCAAACAGTTTGTTCGATTCATTTATTTCCAAAGCCTGCCCTTAGATAGACGCGCAGCGTCTGTTTTAAGGGCTTTCTAACCCGCAATGAGTTCGTCGATTCTTAAAACGCGTGATTTTTGCGGGTTAGCGCTCTTCACCGAATTTCACGCCCAGAGCCTCCGGGCCGAGGGCTGTCACAATAGCGACGGCGGAAGCCACAATGGCAGCGGTGACGGCAAGCGCCAGCCCGTAATTATTACCGAGTGATACGGCTAACGCTGTCTGGATAGTCCCATTTTTTGAAGCGAAAAGGTTCCCCAGTTGGTAGGTAAAACCTGGAAACGTTCCTCTCACGGAATCCGGCGATAGCTCGTTCAGATGAACGGGAATAACTCCCCAGGCGCCCTGAACAAAAAACTGGATCAGAAACGCTCCAAGGGAAAGCATGACAACACTATTTGAAAATGCCCAAAGCGGGATAACGGGAAGCGTCAGTAGTGCCGCAATGACGACCGCGCGACGACGTCCAATGCGTTCCGAGAAGGTGCCGAAGACGATTCCTCCAAGGATCGCGCCGATGTTGTAGACAATCGCAATCGCGCTAACCGTTTGAGCAGGAAATTTCTGCTGGACCTGCAGAAATGTCGGATAGATATCCTGGGTTCCGTGGCTGAACGAATTGAAGGCGGTCATCAGGATGATTACATAAATAAAGAGTCCCCACCTTCTTTTAATTGTTTGGAAGATTCGGCTCGGCTGATGGCCGTACTTTTTCCAGGCTGGCGATTCCTCGACATTGCGGCGGATGAAGAGCACCAGCAGCGCCGGTAATGCGCCGACCATAAACATTCCACGCCAACCGAGGAAATGGTAGGAGGTGCCGTAAAGGACGGCAGCTAACAGATAACCGCTGGGATAACCGGCCTGGAGCAGCCCGGAGACAATCCCGCGCGTCTGCGGCGGGATCGTTTCCATGGTGAGTGATGCGCCGACGCCCCATTCGCCACCCATTGCTATGCCATACAAACCTCGGAGTATCACCAGAACGGTTAACGATGGCGCGAAACCTGACAGGAACTCGACGATCGAGTAGAATAAAATATTAGCCATTAACGTCGGGCGGCGCCCGAACCGGTCCGCCAGCATCCCGAAGAGAAACGCTCCCACGGGCCGCATCGCCAAGGTCAAAAATAGCGTGGCGGTCACTGACGGAATGTCAGTATTGAACTCCTTGGCAATATCCTTAAACACGAAGACGATGATGAAAAAGTCGAAGGCATCGAGAGTCCATCCCAGGAAAGTTGCGACAACAACGTTCCGCTGATTTGGCGTCAGAGCTCTAAGATCGTTCAGAATCGACATGGGGGTCTTCTATTTGCCTACACAACATTCGCCCGTGACGCAATGGCCGATCTCGGCAATGGACTGGATTCCAGACCGCTGCATTTCTCTTTTACTTTTCAGGATTCTCCTGCTGGAATGCGGTTGCTCGCCCGTGAAGAACCGTATCGGCCAGATCCTTTGTTTTGCAGCTGTCTTCCAGCTTCTTGGCGGACATTGGGCTATCCTCCAAACGGCGGCATGGGTGGGAATGATCATCGAATACTCTGCGAGCGATGGTCTTCAAGCCGGCTTGACAAAGACGTTCGACGGCGAACATCCCTGCGAGCTTTGTAAGAGTATCGCCAACCACAAAGGGGCGGAGAAGAAGCACGCTGCCCAGTTGGAGATCGGAAAGATCAACGTTTTTTCTCAAGCTCAAGCTCAGGTATCGGCGCTGCAACCTCCCGAACAATTCTGGCGTTGGCGATTGAGCAAGCAGTCGATTTCCAGTGTCTCTCGTACGCCTCCGGTTCCACCTCCTCGCGGCCTGGTCGGGTAATTTTCGAAAAATTCGGGCCAAGCTATCGCTTGGCCGCTCATTGAATTTATCAACCCGAGAAGGATTGCGCGTATGTCGCGTTCCATCTCATCGATTTTTGGACTTCTTTGTGAACCGTAAAACTTCCTCTTGTCTCAGGCTCGCCTCTTTGGCCTGCCAACTCCTCTCTTTCGCCGCTCCATTGACCGCATCCGCCCATGGCTTTGCGGGAGACCGCTTTTTTCCAGCAACAATCAGCACCGACGATCCGTTTGCCGCTAGTGAATTGTCATTGCCAACCTTCAGTGAAATACGTCAGCCCGGACAGCCTCCGGTGAAGGTCTTTGACGTCTCGACGGACCTTTCTCTGCTGCTGTTTCCGCGAACCGCACTGACCATCGGTGACGGATACAGCATCCAGAAAGTGGCCAACCAGAGCGCGCAGACTGGGTTCGACAACGCTGCACTCAACATTCTCTATGAATTCTTTGAGAAAGACAAACACGAGGCGATTACTTCCATTGGCCTAACCTGGGATATCGGCGGGAGCGGCCGTCACTCGCTCGGCAATGATTCTTTTAGCACCTTTACCCCTACTTTTTACTTTGGAAAAGGTTTCGGTGATCTGCCCGATAATCTCCCTTTCTTGAGACCATTCGCAATCACTGGAACACTCGGGTTGTCTATTCCGACAAGGGTGCGTAACGAAAGCATCGCCGTCGATCCAGTAACCGCTCAAAAGACGGTCTCCGTTGACCACAATCCCGACACGCTGGAATGGGGTTTGGCGCTCGAGTACAGCTTGATTTATCTGCAACAACACGTCAAAGACATCGGCTTAAAGCCGCCTTTCGACCACCTGATCCCACTTGTTGAGTTCGCCATGTCGACGCCGTTAAATCGAGGGATAAATAAGCTAACCACCGGCACCATCAATCCCGGGGTGATCTGGTCCGGTCAATACTTCCAGGTAGGAGTCGAAGCAATTATCCCGATCAACAGTCATACCGGGCGAAACGTAGGTGTGATCGCCCAGGTTCACTTTTATCT
>DASZGG010000118.1:0-15944 GCA_035939025.1 Chthoniobacterales bacterium
CCAGAACACGACTGTATCTTCGGGTGAGATGACGCAGCGTTTTATCGAGTTTGTGCTGATGCAAGCTCAGAATGCGGCCTTCACGTTGGGGCAGATACCGCATCCTCAAACCGGGAAGGCAGAAGTTAACCTGGATATGGCTCAGTTACTGATCGATCAATTGGTGATGATTCAGGAGAAGACCAAAGGTAACTTGAACACCGATGAATCGCGAATCCTGGCCGGAACCATCTCGAATTTGCAGATGGGCTTTGTTGAGGTAGTTCAGAAGCAGCCCTCCGGGGAAATCGGAGCTCAACCTGCGGTATCTCAGAAAGCTGACCAGAAACCCCAGGTAGAATCGGCACCGGACCAAACCGAAGCCGACGGCAAAAAGAAATTCGTTAAGAGCTACGGTTCGTGACTCGGTTTTGGCGTAAGCGAAGCGTCCCGCTCAACAATAGGGACGGTCTTCCGGATGGTAACGGTTATGGGACGTGGATACCCGGATCGCGCGGGAGCGCATCCCTACCGTTGGAGCCGGCTTTTGAATGGTGAAAAGCTTCGACATTCGGGGCGTGGAAGTTGGGGGACCAAGACCGTTTTATATTCTCGGCCCATGTGTGATCGAGTCTGAGAAGTTCGTGGTGTCGATCGCGAACGATCTTAAGGAGATCTGTGATTCTTTGGGCGTTTCGTGGATCTTTAAGGCGTCCTACGACAAGGCCAATCGAACATCGATCAAATCCTACCGTGGCGTCGGTTTGGAAGCCGGTTGCCGATTGCTTCGCCGGATTGGGGATGAACTGAGAGTACCCGTGACCACCGACATCCATTCAGCTGAGGATGCACGCGCTGCCGGCCAATACATCGATCTACTGCAGATTCCAGCTTTTCTGAGTCGCCAGACCGACCTGATTCGGGCAGCGGCCGAGACTGGGCGAGCGGTCAATGTGAAAAAGGGACAATTTCTCGCTCCTTGGGATGTTCGGCACATTGCAGATAAATTCGAAAACTTTGGTTGCTCGTCCTACGTCTTCACGGAGAGAGGTGTCAGTTTTGGCTATAATAACCTCGTTGCTGATATGCGCTCGCTTTATTGGATTCGGGAACTCGGCTATCCTGTAGTCTTCGACGCCACGCATTCGGTTCAGCGCCCGAGCGGTGCAGGGGATCGCAGCGGTGGTGATGGCGTGCTGGCGCCGGTGCTGGCACGAGCTGCTGCGGCCGCAGGGTGCGACGGAATATTCATCGAGACCCACTATGATCCCAGTCACGCGCTCTCAGACGGGCCGAATCAGATTCCGCTCCGGGATCTTGCGAGTTTGCTGGAAAAGCTTAAACGAATCCATGAACTCAGTCGCTAAAGCTCTTGCGGTGATCGGGTCGGTCGGAAGTCTGGTGGCGACGCTGCAGGCTGCCGACAATTCGGAGGGTCGCAAGTTTGACTTACCTGTGCCGATTGGACATGAGGTCAAGGGGTTGCGCGTTCCGGTTCGCGACGAACAAGGAAAGATGGAGATGCAATTCGAAATGGAGACTGCAACGCGTTTGGATGACCAGAACATCGAAATGCATACGGTCACAATCCAGACCTACAACGAGCAAACCGGTAAACCGGACGCAAAGATCGACTTGCAAACGTCGATGATGAATCTGGATACGAACGTGATTACGACCAAAGAACCAGTTCGTATCACGAGAGACGACTTCGTGCTCACGGCAGATGGCGGGGAATTCAACTCAAAAACCCGCCAGGGAAGGGTGGTAGGAAATGTCCATCTGGTGATTTATAATCGCAACGAATTTCAAACAAAGTCCAGCAACGAAGGTCAACAACATTAAGTCAGTGAAGAATTTAGTCACCCTGCTTGGAATCATAATCTGTGTTGCGACTTTCAGTAGTGCTGTGGCGCAGCAAAAACCCGTTTCCGCCACGAAATCTCCCTCAGCGCCGGTCGCAGGGTCAAAGTCTCCCGGACCGAAGCGAGCTTCCGGCAGCACCAAGCAGGCCCCCGCAGCTTCCCAAACGCCAGATAGTTCGAATGATTTATTCGGGGGTGACAGCAAAGATCGCCCAAAAGGCCCAACCGAGATTACCGCAACGCAGGAGGCGCAGTTCGACACCAAGACGCGCATCGGGGTATTTATCGGTAATGTAAAGGTCGTGGACCCGCAGTTCACGATGACGTCCGACCGATTAACGGTTCATTTGAACAAAGACGAAGAGGGCGGTGGCTTGAATGATGCCGAGGCTAACGGAAACGTCATTATCGTCCATGTCAACCAGCCCAAAACGCAGGGGGGCCAAGCTCCAAACCCAGGCGTGGCCACGCCAGCCGTCCAGCCCGCAGCACCAGTCCAAACCGCGGCTCAGCAACCCGTAACCTCGACCGGGAAAGCAGAAAAAGCTTTGTACGAAGCAAAAGATGGTTCGATCACGTTAACCGGCTGGCCGCAGGTGACACAAGGTACCAATACCCACATCGCGACTGCGCCCGGAGTCAGGATGGTACTTTACAAAGATGGACGGATGCAAACATATGGCAGCACAAGGACGTTAATTGAGGATAGAACCGCTGCTGGGGGTCCCAACAAGAATGGCGCTCACTAGGCTAGAAATTGAGTCTCCGGTTGTACAAACAAGGCGGCGAATCGAGAAGCCGATTCTCCGTACGGATAAACTGGTCAAGATCTATGGCGGCCGGTCGGTCGTGAATGGAATTGATATCCATGTGAACGAAGGCGAGATTGTCGGCCTTTTAGGACCAAATGGCGCTGGTAAAACCACCACCTTTTATCTTATAGTGGGTCTGGTCCGGCCCAACGGTGGTCGAGTCTATTTTCAGGATCGTGACGTGACAGGGTTTGCGATGCATCGCAGAGCTCGTATGGGAATGGGTTACCTTCCCCAGGAGGAATCCATCTTCCGAAAACTGACCGTCGAGCAGAACATCATGGCGATCCTGGAGACACTCCGAATTTCCCGCAGGGAGCGGTGGCGACGCTGCGATGAATTGCTCAGGCAATTTGGCATCGACAACCTGGCAAAAAATCAGGCACTGACTTTGAGTGGCGGTGAGAAACGGCGCTTGACGATCGCGAGATCTCTTGTCACGAGTCCGAAGCTCATGATGCTCGACGAGCCGTTTAGCGGTGTTGACCCCATCGCCGTCTCGGAAATTCAGCAGCATATCTCAAATCTCAGAAAATCAGGTCTGGCGATCTTGATCACGGATCACAATGTTCGCGAGACGTTGGAGATCGTGGACCGGGCTTATCTTATTTTTGATGGAAGAGTCGAAAGCCAGGGCACTCGCGAATTCTTGATTAATGATCCAATTAGTCGACAGCTTTATCTCGGTGAACGCTTTCGGATGTAACCAAGAACTTATGTTGCGGGCTGCCAGCACCTTCAACCCACGCTCAGAGACATGCTCTTTGACCTGGGAACAGTTTGTGCTGGCTCCCAGCTATAGCAGAACGGCGAACGGCCAAGAGCAAAATTAGAAAGCGCCCAAATATGCAGATACAGAATGCAAATCCACCAATCCAGGTGACGGGGAGGCACGTCAGTGTCACGGAAGCAATGAAAGAGTATTGCCGCCGCAGGTTGTCGTGCCTTCACCTTGATTATCCGAAGATTATCGAAGTACAGATGATCCTGGACGTCCAGAAATACCGTCACACGGCTGAGATGATTTTGCACTGTAACAACCACATTACGCTCGAAGCCACAGCCGAGAGCGGAGACATGTACGCGTCCGTCGACGAGGTCGTAGACAAAATTGCGCGACAGATGCGCAAGTATAAGACCCGCCTCATGCAGCATCATCGCCCACGAAAACATGCTATCCGTCATATAGAAGAAAAGGTATTACGGTGGGAGTGGGTTGACGCGGTAGAGGAGGCGCCCGAATCTGAAGCTGCCGAACCTGTTAGGCCGGAAGCCGAAACGAATCGTTCGGAGCCGGCGGTCGTTCATACTGAGAAATATCCTGTGAAGCCGATGTTCATCGACGAAGCCGTTCTGCAGATGGCGATGTCCACGAAGCAGTTTCTGGTTTTCCTCAATGCGAAGTCAGAAAGGGTGAACGTCATTTACCGACGGAAAAACGGGGATTTCGGATTGATCGAGCCGACGTTCACATAAGGCGAGTTACAACGAATGCGTGCCCGGGGAATTCAGCGTGGCGCCCGCGCGAACCCGGGCACTTTTTGTGTGGTAATGGGTCAATTTATCGAGAGAGGCAAAACCTGAATTTGAAATGGATGCTCACGATAACCCTGCTAGTATCTTGGCGGTAAATGCTGGAAGAGTATCGTGATCAGTTCGTGGAATCGGGCCAACAAAGAGTGACACTCCAAAGTGTCGCGAGGCTAGAATGAGACGAGGGAAGTTACCTTTTATCCCAGTCGGCGAATTCTACACGCGGCACGCGGAGGCGCTTCAGCTCAAATTGGTCGGACCGGCTCTCGGCTTCGAGCGGAAAATCCGCGAACCAACCATCAACCGACCCGGTCTTGCTCTTTCAGGATTTTTCACTTATTTCGCGGGCAAACGTATCCAAGTTCTTGGAAACGCGGAGGTAAGCTATTTGAAAAGCCTGGCGACCGACGAACAGCAAGCCCGCTGTCTGCAGCTTTGCCAAAAGCACATCCCCTGCGTGATCGTTTCCCGACATTTGCCTGTCCCTAAAGCGCTCACGGACGCCGCTGCTCAATTCGAAATCGCGATCTTTCGTACTCCGATGGTCACCATGCGCTTCATCAATGCCGCAACCATCGGTCTGGAAATGGATTTCGCGCCGACCATTACCGAGCACGGTAGCATGGTCGACATTATGGGAGTCGGTGCATTAATTCGCGGGCCGAGCGGTGTTGGCAAGAGCGAGTGCGTGCTCGGGTTGATCGAGCGTGGTTACAGTCTTGTCAGCGACGACGTGACCCGGTTCCGTGTCCTCGACGGACGCGAACTCGTGGGGACCGCCCCCGATCTCACGCGCTATCACATGGAAGTACGCGGTCTCGGCATAATTAATGTCGCATCTATTTTTGGGGTTGGTAGCATTCGGATCGAAAAACGGCTCGATCTCATCGTAACGCTCAGGGACTGGCAAGAGCTTGAGGAGGTTGATAGGATTGGACTTGAACAAGAATTTTACGAGATTCTAGGTATTCGTATTCCGCACATCACCATTCCGGTCCGGACGGGGCGCGATCTGGGCCGGTTGGTTGAAGTGGCCGCACTCGATCAAAAGCTGAAAAGCCTCGGTCAGAACAGCGCGGTGGAATTTAACCAACGGTTGTTGAATTTAATGCAAACGAACAAGGAGATGTGATGGGTTTGTTGAGTAAGCGACCAGCTTCCGGAAAAATTCAAAAGGAAGTGACTATTTTGAACAAGCTAGGCTTACATGCACGTCCGGCGGCTATGTTCGTCAGAGCGGCTAACAAACACAGAGCGGAGATTTGGGTCGAAAAAGAGGGCGAACAGGTCAATGGCAAGAGCATTATGGGTCTGATGATGCTCGCCGCCGGCCAGGGGACTAAGCTGATTCTTTCGGCGGAAGGGGCCGACGCCGAAAAAGCCATTCAGGAACTTGAACTGCTGATTGAGAAACGGTTCAATGAGGAATGAGACCTGAATGAGCGGTCAGGAAGTGAGATTTCACGGGGTCGGCGTTGCTCCGGGGATTGCTCGAGGGGTAGTGTTTCTGCACCACCCCGACGACGAAGAGCCACCGAAAAGAACGATTGATGATTCGGAGGTTGCAAGGGAGATTGCCCGCTTCGAAACGGCCCTGATCGCGACGCGGGCGCAAATCCTTGAGATGCAACAGCGGATCGCCGAAGCGATCGGAGCAAAGGATGCCAGCATATTCGACGCGCACCTTCTGGTCGTCGAAGATCGTACCCTGATTGATGAAGTGCTCCGCAACCTCGAGAGAGAAAAGTTCAACGTCGAGTTTATCTTCGCCGAAGTTGCCAATCGGTACGCCCGTACCCTGAGTGAAATCGACGACCCTTATCTGCGAGAACGCGCTTTTGATATTCATGATGTCACCCGACGCGTGATCCGGAATCTGCTTGGAAGGTCAACCAAGACACTTGGAACGATCGATCTGCCGCAGGTCGTAGTCGCACACAATATTACTCCGTCAGATACGGCGACGCTGAATCGCCAGTTGGTTCTCGGATTCGCTACCGACGTTGGAAGTCGCACGTCGCACACGGCGATTATGGCGCGTTCGCTGAATATTCCAGCCGTGGTGGGGCTGAAAGACATTTCGCAACGCCTGGCGGTGGGTGACCATGTCCTCCTGGATGGGACGAACGGTGTTGTCATTCTAAATCCGAGTGATCACACATTATGGGAATACGGCGAAATCGAAGTAAAGCTGGAGCGCGTCGAGGAAGTCTTAACCGGCCTGCGGGATACCACCAGCACGACAGCAGATGGCCGGCATGTCATCCTTTCAGCGAATATCGAACTGCCGGAAGATGTATCGCTGGTTATTGAAGCTGGAGCAGAGGGGATCGGTCTCTATCGAACAGAGTTTTTCTTTCTGAATAAAAACGACTTACCGAGCGAGGAGGAGCAATACGCGGTTTACCGAGCCGTGGCGGAAGCCATTTTGCCGCAATCGGTTATCATCCGTACCCTCGACCTCGGCGGCGACAAATTTCTGAGCCACTCGCACCTGCCCACCGAGATCAATCCGTTTCTAGGCTGTCGCGCGATCAGGTTCTGTCTCGATCGCCCTGACATTTTCAAGTCGCAGTTGCGCGCTATTCTGCGGACCAGCGCTCTGGGTAATGTTCGCATCATGTTTCCGATGATCTCTGGCTTGTCTGAGTTGCGACAGGCAAAGGAGGTGCTGGAGACCTGCAAAGCCGAGCTACGCGAAGAGCGTGTAGCTTTTGCAGAAGATATTGAACTCGGAATCATGATCGAGGTTCCTAGTGCGGCGCTGGTGGCAGATAGCTTGGCTCGCGAAGTCGATTTTTTCAGCATCGGCACGAACGACCTAATCCAATACACCATCGCTGTAGATCGGGTAAATGAAAGGATCGCGCACTTATACGAACCAACTCATCCCGCAATCCTGCGCCTGATTGAAATGACCGTATCGGCGGCTCACGCGAACGGAATCTGGGTTGGGGTGTGCGGTGAGATGGCAGGAGAGATTACGCTGACACCCCTCCTGTTGGCGCTCGGAGTTGACGAATTGAGCGCAAGCGCGGGCTTGGTCCCGAGGGTCAAAAAAGCGGTACAGACTTTGGACACTAAGGAATGCGGCCAGTTGCTGGAGGAGATTCGAGGATTGGATTCGGCGACGGAAATTCTGGCCCGGTGCGAGGAAGTGGCGCGACGACATTATCCTGAGCTTCTGAATTAGGCGCAACGGGTTTGTATCGTAAGCGAAAGCTCCAGCCTTTGCCCAACTAGTGCACCGTCTCCTAAATCCCTTGGGTTTCGTTGTGTTCAAAATGGGTCGTCTGCAAGGCGGGAGGAAGGAGCATATCTGGATCGATACGTGACTGACGAGCAACGAAGCAGCCGACCCATTTTCAACGCAACCCTCCGGGCCGCGGCCAGTTGGCAGTTTTTCCGCGTTGCTCGCTCGACCGTTATGATTCAGATAGCGGCGCTTCGCTCGCGCCTTGAAAAACAGCCAACTGACCTACGGCGAAACCCAAGGGATTTAGGAGACGGTGCACTAGCCTAGGCGCGCATCCGGATCCGCGTTAACGAATCTTTGTAATTTTCAGGCAGGCACGCGATGTTGACCGATTCCCTCCTTCGCTCAATGCGAAAACCCATCGCTTTACTTCTGATTGGCTTTGCCGCGACCGCATCGCACGCCGAAGAAAAGATTTTAGCGACTCCAGGAAAACTCCCCAAGGACATCGTCCCTAGGAGTTACCAGATCTATCTGGAGCCCAATATCGAGGCATTGGTTACGGATGGTGTCGAATCGATAGAAATTGAAGTACTGAAACCGACCGGCCACATCGTGCTCAACGCGGTGGATACTGAAATTGGTGCGGCAAAAATTGCGATTGGTGACCGGAAGGAAGAGCTGACCCCGCAGTTCGATTCCAATCAACAGACCGTATCGTTTGAATTGACGAATATTTTGCAGCCTGGGCTATACACTCTGTCGTTCAAGTTTCAAAGCAGGATTGGCGAACATCCGCACGGACTATTCGTCCAGCATTACGACTCCAACGGCAGCTTGGAACATCTTCTGGCGACCGAACTGGAGCCCGGCGATGCAAGGCGCGTATTCCCCTGTTGGGATGAACCGGTATTCCGGGCCATTTTTCAATTGAGCGTGAAGGCCAGGAAAGAGAATACCGTCGTTTCAAACATGCCGGTCTTTGTCGAGGTCTCGTTCGGAGCAGATGCGAAGATTGTGATCTTTGAAAAGACGCCTCCTATGGCGAGCTACCTCGTGCTCCTGACGTGTGGAAAATTCGAGTGGCTCGAGGACGAAGTCGCCGGAATCAAGCTTCGAATCATGACAACAACCGGCAAGAAGGAATTCGGGCGATACGCGCTGGAGGTTACGAAGAAACTCCTGGAATACTACAACGATTACTTCGCCGTTCCTTACCCGCTGCCAAAGCTTGACCAGTTAGCGTTTCCTTCGGGGTTCGGTGGCGCCATGGAAAATTGGGGCGGCATCACGTACGACGAGGATGCACTTCTATTTGACCCGGTGACCAGCTCCGAAGCCACCAGGCAAAAAATCTTCTCGGTGATCGCTCACGAAATCGCGCATCAATGGTTTGGCGACCTGGTGACGATGGCCTGGTGGAATGATCTCTGGCTCAATGAAGGCTTCGCGTCCTGGATGGAAGCCAAAGCCGCCGATCATTTCAATCCAGAGTGGAAAGTTTGGTTGGATGCGGCGGGTCAAAAAGAACGGGCGATGGCCTTCGACGCTAGAAAAATAACTCACCCGATCCAACAACCTGTCGCCGATGAAGACCAGGCCAAGAGCGCGTTCGATGTGATCACGTATCAGAAGGCTCGTTTTTTCCTCCGCATGCTCGAAAGCTTCTTAGGTGAGGAACCATTTCGCAGCGGCATCCGATCCTACCTCGCTGCGCACCAATACTCAAATACGACCACTGAAGATTTCTGGGAATCGCTCGAACTCGCGACCGGGCAACCGATTAAGAAAATCGTCTCTGGATGGACGGAACAACCTGGGTTCCCGTTGATCAAAGTCACGACGCAATGCCTAGGCGGAAATCGGGTCATCAGCCTTGAACAAATCCCCTTCGTTCTCGAAGAGGGGGATAACAGGCCGACCCAATGGACTGTTCCGGTGGGCGTCCGATCGACCGCAAATCCAAGCGAGATCAAGTACGCCCTCTTGGAGAAGTTATCCAACAACTTCGACTTTCCTGGTTGTGCAGGTGCGATTCAGGCCAATGCCGGAAATATCGGATTTTTTCGAGTGCTGTACGAACCAGCTCTTTTCAACGATTTGCAGAATAACGTTGAGAAGCTCCCGGAGAGCGACCGCCTCAACCTGGTCACCGACACCTGGGCTCTGGTTGAATCCGGGAATGTACCGGTTTCGTCGTACTTTGAGCTGCTCGAAAATTTGCGTCGAGATGATAGCTTCGCAGTGTGGCAAACCGCTCTTGGCGAGCGGGAAACGACCGGCGCTTTGAAACTGATCGATCGCCTCGAGCAAGGCCGGGCTGGCCGCGAGACTTACCAGAAGTACATTTGCGGCCTATTTAATCCGAAATTGCAGAAGCTCGGCTGGAACGAAAAGTCCGGCGAAGATATCGAGACACGCCGTTTTCGGGCAATGTTGATTGAGACGCTCGGGTTTTTTGGCGATCGAGCTGTGATCGACGAGTCTTTCAAGCGTTTTGAAAAGTTCCGAGACGACCCGTCGTCACTCGCTCCAAATCTACGTTCTCCGGTGACCGTCATCGTCGGTCGCTACAGTTCACAAACCGTCTACGACGAACTTTTATCCATGGCAGACAAGGCCCGGATCTCTGAGGAAAGGCGCACCTACCTGCGCGCGTTAAGCGCCGCCCTTGATCCAGGGTTGGCTCACGAGACCTTGGAGTACCTGATGTCGGATCATGTCATGCCCGGCGACGCTTGCCGGGCGCTTGAGGATCTTGCGACGGAAGGCGAGCATCCGGCGATCGTTTGGGAGTTCGCAACCACTCATCTTAACCAGATGCAGCAACGATTTGGATTGTTCCGTCGAAATCGATTGCTTTCGTCTATCGCGTCCGGGTTCATGGACGATCCGCGAGCGGACGAACTGATCGCCTTCGCGAGGTCTTATCTTGCACCGGTTGCCGTTCGGGAATTTGAGGATTCCGCAAACCTGATTCGGTTCAGGGCGAAGCTCAAAGCTAAGACATTGCCGGCAATCGATGAATGGATCAAAACGAAAGTCGACGGTGCCCCGAGTAAAGCCGCGGCCAATCGGTAGACGGACATTTCCCCGATGAATTCATGTGCCTCAACGCCGACTTTAGAAAGTCGAGTTCGGAAATCCGGACGTCGGCCACTCGTCGGATATGCACCGTGGGATCGCGACAACCTGAAGTTGATCGTTCGGAGACCGGTACCCTATGAGCGAGAAGCGCTTCGAAGCCCTTTGATTTTTTGGCGGTTCGCTCGCAGTTGCGATTTCATTAACGGGCTCGGAACGCCTTCTGGATATGAATTGGAAGAGATAAGGAAACAGTTTCATAGCTTTTTAGATTGGTTACGGGCGCAACCGTGACGCCTTGGCTTGAAGTTTTTTAGTTTTCAAAAGCTAACGAAGAAGTGCTGAAGAATTCATCGTGGTTAGTTGGTTTGTCGTTGTGCGCTGACGGCCTCTTTCGACCGATTTACCGCCTGCTACCTGTTACAAATGAATTCCGAAGCTCGAGTTTCGGGTTTTCAGAAGAAAAGTGAAAGGGTCCACAAGGCGTTCGACGTCGACCTCCAGTTTCCCGTCGCGCTGAAAGTCATCAGCGAAATTAGTTGCAGGACATCGGTCTCCTTGCGGTCACGGAATCCCAATGCACCAAGGACGAGCAAGACGACGAGGACGAGTCCAAATAGCGCCGCATGAATAGCAGGCAAACAGTTCGGAAAGCCGGACCTCGGTCACTCGTCGGATTGGCACCGCGGGATCGCGATAACCTGAAGTTGATCGTTCGGGGACCGGTACCCAATGAGCAAGAAGCGCTTCGAAGGCCGTTTATTCCTCGGCAGTTCGCGAGCAGTTGTGATTTCATTAACAGGCTCGGAATACATCCTGGATATGAATTGGAAGAGATAAGGCAACAGTTTCATTAGACATTTAGATTCTGGTGTTTGGATTTTTTTCTTTGTTTTCAAAGGCTAACGAAGAAGTGCCGTAACGGTGTGAACCAGAGAATCGCTGTGGATGAAGGCCACTAACTGACCCATTCCGTAGACCGTCGCGCCAATGCCGAAGGAACTTGCGATCAGAAACAGACTGCTCTCGAATCCTCGCTGCACCGACGATATGGCTGTCGAAGTTAACTTCCAGAGACGAGACTCGGATTCGCGGCAGGCGGTTCGGGTTTTGCCCGCGACAGGTTGCGCCATCTCGCCCGGAGTTAGAGGACGCTCGGAAACGTGTCCTAAGATTTCAATGGTGGTAGTATTCATTTTGGCTAGTTGGCTTGTGATTGTGCGGAGACGGGCTCTTTCGACCGATTTAAGGTCTGCTACCGGTTACAAATGGATTCCGGACCCAAGGTTTCGGGTTTTCAGAAGAAAACTGAATATTTGATCAGCTTTCGGCGTTGGAACGCTGATCTATCCGGGTTCGGACCCGGCGCAGGCTGAGAATAAAAGGATTGAGAACTTTTCGAGAACCGACGATAAAAGCCCGCGATGGAAGAGTGAAAGCGGGAAACTCTAGTTCGACTGGCCGAAAGGGGGTGTTCCAGACCACGCGATGGAGTCTGATTTTGAACTCTGTCGACGGTCAAGCCCCGGAATGTCGCACGGCATTATCTGAACTTTGCAAACTGTACTGGTATCCCTTATATGCGTTCGCCAGGCGCAGTGGGCATGACGCCGCAGATGCAGAAGATTTGACCCAGAGTTTTTTCCTTCATCTGCTTGAAAAGGAAGCTCTTAGCCGAGTCGGCCCCGAAAAGGGGAGATTCCGTTCCTTTTTGCTGGCCTCTTTCAAGAATCACATGTCCGTGTCGCGGCACAGGAACCGCGCCGCCAAGCGGGGGGGGAGGCTTCCAAGTCGTTTCCCTCGAGCGTTTGTCATCTGACGAGCAGCGGCTCTGCCCGGGTTATCGCGAGAGCCGCTCCCAGGATAGGCTCTTGGCTTCAGTCATCTGTGGCATCTGTGAAATCTTCACCTCTTATCTTCGGTTTTTGGGCTCAATAACCTCACGAGTATCTCGCCAACGAGATTCGGATTCGCCTTTCCTTTAGAGAGCTTCATTACCTGGCCCTTCAGGAAGTTAATTGCGGCGGCTTTGCCGGCCCTATAATCTTCTACCGACTTCGGATTCGCGGCGATGACCTCGACGCACAGCGATTCGATCGCTCCGAGATCGCTCTCCTGTTTCATCCCTTTCTCCTCGACGATGAGTTCCGGCGCTTTTCCAGTGGAAAACATTTCCGCGAAGACTTCTTTGCCCTGTTTGCTGTTAATTTTCCCGTCGTCGACCAAGTTGACCAATTGATTCAAGTGTTTCGCCGGGATTGGGCAGTCAGCGATTGTTTGATTTGCGGCACCCAGGGCGCTGAGTAAATCATTCAAAACGTAGTTCGCAATCGCCTTGGGTTTGCGCGCGCCTTTTGCAGCCATCTCGAAATAGGCCGATAATTCAAGGTCGCCAGCTAAAACACCGGCGTCGTACTCGCTGATCCCATACTCTCGGACAAAGCGCTCTCGTTTCTCCCAAGGTGACTCCGGGATGCGAGCTCTTACTTCCTGCATGAAGACTTCCGCCTTTACCGGCAAAAGATCCGGGTCGGGAAAATAGCGGTAGTCGTGCGCAAATTCTTTCGTCCGCATCAAAACCGTCTCACCGAGATCATCGTCCCATCGACGAGTTTCCTGTTGCAGTTTTTCGCCACGATCCAAAGCTTCAATTTGCCGATCGATTTCGAACGCCAAGGCTCGCCGGACACCGCTGATCGAATTTAGATTTTTAAGTTCGATTTTCGTACCGAACTTCGTTTCCTGCTTCTTCCGGACGGAAACGTTGCAATCGCAGCGCAGTTGACCTTTCTCCATGTCAGCGTCGCTGACACCACCGTAGATCAACGCCTGTTTGAGTGACGCCAGATACGCAAAGGCTTCTTCAGGAGACTCAATCTCCGGTTGGGATACTATTTCCATCAGAGGAGTGCCGGCCCTGTTGAAGTCAATCCCACTGGTGGTGTCGAAGTGAAAGCTTTTCGCGACATCTTCCTCCAGGTGGATGCGCACAAGTGGAACGGATTTGTTCGGGTTCTTGATGTTCTTCTGTACGTCTTTGGGATAAGCCATATCATACAGCGGAACCTCGCCATTGAGGCACAATGGCAAATCGTACTGTGAGATCTGGTAGTTCTTCGGCATGTCAGGATAGAAATAGTTCTTGCGGTCAAATTTGCAGATCGGCGCGATATCACACTTTAAAATCAAACCGGTAAGCGCCGTCATCTTTATTGCCTCCAGGTTCATGACCGGAAGGGCCCCGGGCAATCCCAAGCAAACGGGGCAAACGTGAAGGTTCGGTTCGGCGCCGTACTCAACGGCGCATCCACAGAACATTTTGCTCCTGGTCTTAAGCTGAACATGCACTTCCAGCCCTATGGTCGCGGTATAGTCACTCTTCATGCGTCGTTGGGTTCGATCCAAATCAGGAGTCAAGAATTCAAGAAGTCAAGAATTCAAGAATGGTGCGGTGCGAATCTCGGCGCTAAGTTGTCGGATCTCCTTGAACTCCTGACTTCCGAATTCTTGAAGCGGTCATTGCGGTTCGTCGTCCCTGGATGTCTTTCCTGCATAATCCAGCGCCGCTTTCAGTTCTCCGAGCGAGAAGACTTGACGCAGTTGCGGATCATTCAGCAGCGCGACCACCTTTCGATTAGAAAATACCCCAAGGAGATTCCCGTTCTGTAAGTCAGCAAGGAGCTCGGGATCTCTTTGCAGATCCAGAATTTTCGGATCCTGCAAGACACGGTGAAACCCCGGATAATCCAGCATCTTCCTGATCGCGCGGGGATTTCCGATTAGCCGGCTGTACTGGTCCAGTTCCCGATAGAATCCGGGTGGGGTCGGATCGACCGTGTTGATGACTGACCGGCCAACTCCAAGTTCAACAGAATTTTTCAACTTGGCAAGGCTCAGAACAAATTTGTCCGAAGGCTCACTTTCAGCCCATTGCATTTCGATCTGATTTTCTGCGATTCGGCCGATCACCCGTACACCAATGAGAAGGCTCCAGATGAAGAATAATCCGTAGGCAAACCCGAGCAAAGCGCCCCCGGCCCCGTAGATGATCCTGACCAGCAAAGAGTCCTGATCACGGGTTCGCTTAAATAGAATCCGCCCAACTAATAAAATCCCGTTATAGGAGATGATCCAGATCAGTAGAGCAGCGATGGGGGTCTGAAGAACCTGTGGAACTTCGCGATGCAGGTATGCTGCGAGGTTACTTGTAAAATGTAAGACGAGGAAGGTTGCGACAATAAACGCGACAATCACCGTCAATTGCCGCATGAGGCCAGTTGACCATCCTCGAAGCATACTGATCAGAATCCACAAAGCAGAACAGAGCAGGACCACACCCTGCAACTGAGGTGAACCTTGAATTTCCGATGCGGGCCCCATCAAGGTTGACGGATCATCGACTGGGCGCGCTGTCTTAAAAGGTGGTCACATAAAACAAGGGCAGCCATCGCCTCGACTATCGGTACGGCTCTGGGCAGCACACATGGATCGTGGCGACCCCGGGCAGCGAGCTCCGTGGATTCACCCGATGTCGTAACGGTCTCTTGTGGACGCAAGATTGTGGCGGTCGGTTTAAAAGCCACCCGGAAAAAGATATTCTCTCCATTGCTAATCCCTCCCTGAACGCCACCGGAGAAATTGGTCCGGGTACGCACCCTGCCGTCTCGCATTTCGAATATGTCGTTGTGTTCAACACCCGTAAGCTGAGTGCATGCGAAGCCCGACCCTATTTCGAACCCCTTGGTTGCAGGCAAACTAAGCATCGCTTTGGCGATGTCTGCCTCGAGCTTGTCAAATACCGGCTCCCCAAGACCGGGTGGAACCCCGCGCACAACACACTCGATCACGCCTCCGACGGAGTTCCCTTCTTTTCTCATGGTCTTAATGAGATCAACCATTTGCACCGTTGCGTCCGGATCGGGACACCGCACAATCGACTCCTCGACCGCTGCAAATTGCACTTCTGAAGAATCAACACTGGCCTCGATTCGATGGATGCTCTTTACGTAGGCGACGATTTCAAATTCAGGAAGGTAGCTGTGCAACACTTTCTTCGCGATAGCGGCGGCCGCGACTCGACCTATTGTCTCGCGCGCCGAAGAACGCCCGCCGCCCTGCCAATTGCGGATTCCGTACTTGGCTTGATAGGTGTAATCGGCGTGAGACGGGCGAAACGCCGATTCCATTTCACGATATGCTTCCGGCCGGGCGTCCTTGTTCCAAACGATGAGCGAAATCGGGGTTCCGAGGGTGAGACCTTGAAAAATCCCGGAAAGGATCTGGCATTTATCCTCTTCAGCGCGCTGGGTAACGATCTCACTCTGACCTGGCCGCCTCCGGTCGAGATCAAACTGAATATCCTCTGCAGACAGGGGAATTCGCGGCGGGCAACCATCGACAACTGCACCGACACCGCCACCGTGCGATTCACCCCAAGTTGCAACCCGAAACAAAACGCCAAAAAGCGAAGACATG
>DASZGG010000119.1:0-3613 GCA_035939025.1 Chthoniobacterales bacterium
CCAAGCCCCGACCGTCGGTCCGATGACCCAGCCTGCCGTTAGGGCCATCCGGACGATCGCGACGACGCCCTCGCTCGAACCTTGCGCTTCCTGATCGAGGTCATCACGGACGGCCGCGAAGAGTTGTGAGGACGCCGCCACCGAAAATGCGAGAACTAGGCTGCTGATGAGGAACGGCATCCATACCTTAGTCGAGAGTGCGATCGCCGCCCATCCGGCGAAACCTGCTAGCGCGCATAGTCGGAACAGGATTAGCCGTTCACCTGTGCGGTCAGAATGATTGCCGACAAGGTAGCCCGCTATCGGCGCCGTAAGGTTCGTCAGATAGTAGAGGCCCGCGATCGGAAGGGGTGTCCCAAGTTCTTTGACCAGAAAAAGGACAATCTGCGGAGCCGCGGCCGAAACACCCAAGCCGGACAAGAACATCGCAATGGTGGCTCCGCGATAGAGCGGCGATGACAATACCTGTTTGAAGGTACCGGAGGATCTTGGTGAGGAGGACGCAGAGACATACATGGTTTGCGCTCAAACGCGTACGATTCAAGTGCATACAGCACGACACTCGCCTCCGCAGAAGGAGCTTTACCCAGGAGAACCAAAGCGATCAGCTACGAACGTGTGCCAAATATTTATTGCCGAAAGAATGTTTGCTCATATCGCTGTGGACAAGGCGAAAAAGCAATGTTTTGCGCCATACTGTTTTTGAGCAAAGTGCCCCCTGCATTTAGAGGGGGTTGCGGGGTGGTGCTGGAGGAGGGTTTTTGGCCAGGGTATAACCTCTTCGCGTTGGCCTTTATGCGCGGATATCGACTCATGATCAGCAGACGCTGCCTTTGCGGGTGAAGGCGATGCATCAGAACGCCAGGCGGCGCAACTGGAAAGTGATTTTCAGTCGGGACCAACCGAGAACTCTCGAGGTACTTGGGGAACTCCGGGCACTCGTTGACCAATACAGCGAGCGCTACCTAATCGGTGAAGTGCTGGATGTCGACATGATTGCGGTGAGCTCTAAGTATACGCGAACCGGAGAGCATCTTCATAGTTGTTACACCTTCGAACTTATGCAGCAAAGGTTCGACGCTTCTTTGCTTCGGCGCGCGATCGAATTGACTGAGGAATCGCTTGGAACAGGATGGACAACCTGGGCAGGTTGTCGCATGGGTAGTCCGCCCGCGATTGTGACCGTGTTTGCAACTGGAGTCTAATCTAGATGGAAAAAGGCAAACATCACTTAGGCTCCGGGCGGGGATTCGCAGGGCAGAAGCGAAAATGGCGTCGAAACGTGCAACGCCGGATCGCGCGGGAGCGCGTCCCTACCGGCGCATCGGTTACTTTGCGAGCAATTCGGCAATCTGGACCGCGTTCAACGCGGCGCCTTTCAAAAGCTGATCGCCGCAGACCCAGAAGGCCAATCCGTTGTCCAGAGCGGAATCCACCCTGACTCGACCCACTTGGCAATTATTTTTTCCAGCGGCCAGGATTGGCATGGGATACGTCATCGAGCTCGGATCGTCCACGAGTTCCAAACCCGGAAATTTTGCCAGAACGTCGCGTGCGCGATCCACAGAAACCGGCTGTTGAAACTCCGCGTAAACCGCCACCGAATGCGCACGGAAAACAGGAACGCGGACACAGGTTATCGACGCGCGCAGTGAGGGATGATGCATAATCTTGCGGCTTTCGTTGACAAACTTAACTTCCTCTTTCGTGTAACCGCTTTCCAGAAAGACATCTACCTGAGGTAAGACATTGAACGCGATCGGGTGTGGAAAAACCTCCACGCTCGAAGGCTCCCCGGAGAAAAATGATTCGCTCTGAAGGGAGAGTTCGCGAATTGCTTTGGCGCCTGCGCCGGAGACCGCCTGGTAGCTGGAAGCGATCACCCGCTTTACCCAAAACGTCTGGTGGAGCGGATAAAGAGCCATCAGCGCAATAATTGTGGTGCAGTTAGGGTTGGCAATGATCCCTCGATGGGTTTGAATATCCGCCGGATTGATCTCGGGCACGACCAACGGAACGTCTGCTTCCATGCGGAAAGCTGAAGAATTATCAATAACAACTGCTCCGGCACGGACGGCATGCTTCGCGTAAGCCTTCGACGTATTGCCTCCGGCGCTGAATAATGCAGTATCGACCCCCCTGAACGAATCCTCAGCAAGAGTTTCGACTGGTATTTCTTCTCCCTTGAATTTGAACGCTTTCCCGGCAGACTTTGGCGAAGCAAGCAGTTTGAGTGATCGCACAGGAAAATCTCTTTGCTCGAGAAGCTGGATGAGTTCTGTGCCGACGGCGCCGGTTGCTCCAACAATTGCCAGGTGAAATCCAGTACTCATGAACGCGGCGATACTTTACAAGATTGTCATTGATAGCAAAACACAGTATCTGAATTTTTTTCGTGGCGAGGAATTACTCTTAGCCGCCCCTGTCTCCACATCCCGGTTCGGGCTCGGGTTCGAGCCCGGCAGCCGGAAAACTCCGACGGGTTCTTTCCGTGTTCGTGAAAAGATAGGGGGAGAGATGCCGATAGGGACTGTGTTTAAAGGCCGACGGCCAATCGCCGCTTCTGTTGACAGGTCAGCAGAAGAGGACTTGATCACTTCAAGGATTCTCTGGCTCGATGGACTGGACGAGAACAATGCGAATACCAAGGAACGCTACATCTACATCCACGGTACGAATCATGAACACTCCATCGGACAACCGACGAGCAATGGTTGTATACGGATGCGCAACCCGGATGTCATTCGCTTGTTCGACCTGGTTGAAGTCGGTGTCCCTGTCGAGATTGTTGGATAAAAATTGAAACCTCTGTGTGACTCGCGTGTTACTCAAGAAGTCAACCTTAACAAAATAGCCGTTCAAACGAATTTCTGAAAATACATTTGTGTCCGCGATGTGTTCAGCCTAATACGGTTGTGCTGCTAGCTAAGAAAGGAGGCGAGACTGATGAACATTGTGAAATATTTCACTTTAGTGGCTTTGGCCGCTGCGGCGCTAGGCGTTTCTGCCTGTGCTAAAAAGGAGACTCCTCCGCCGCCACCGCCGGCGCCCCCAACGACCGGCTACTCCAAATAAGGTCTCGACCTTAGGAGGATTTATACCCGCCTCAGATGGCTCTGAGGCGGGTTTTTCTTTTCGCACGACTGACAAAGGCGGATCCAGCCAGAAGAAAGCGCCAATCGAACTCTACAGATTTGGTGATCCCGACGCGACGGTCGACCTCGACCCTGACGCCTTGACGGCGGGTTAAGAGTTTCGCATGGCTAATCGCAAAAAAGTCCTGACCATGAAATCCATGATGAATCGAGAGCGCCTGCGTTAATTTGCCGGGCCCTGAACAGAAGCTGCGAATCCGTGAAATTCCCCGGCGTTGCGCCATCAGGTGGCAGCCGTTTGTAGGTTCAAGTGCGCGAATCAACACAAAGCCATTCGCCGGGCCGCCCTTCACGAGAAAATTCAGTAACCAGTGGACACCGTAATTCAGATAGATGTAGAGCGTTCCAGGTGGATTTAGTTCGATGAACTCTCGAGTGCCGCGGCGCAGGAACGTGTGACTTGCTTGATCACCATGTTCAGCATACGCCTCGGTTTCGACGATTAACCCGGCAGTCTC
>DASZGG010000120.1:0-9334 GCA_035939025.1 Chthoniobacterales bacterium
CCACATCCTTAATCGTCGCCTTCCGTCGATTTTAGATAAGGACGATCCTAGAGGAGACCTCACAGTATGTGTCCTAAATTGATTAACGGTAAAGTTTGGGTACCGCTAAGCGGCGGTTATTGTCAACTCCCGTTGGATGACCCCAAGTACGACGAAATCTTTCTTTGGATCGATAGTCAAAGGTTTGTCGAACTTTTGGACTGGATCTATAAGCGCCGAAAGTAATTTCTAACCCGCAATGAGCTCGTCGATTCATAAAGCGGGGTGATTTTTGCGGGTTAGGGATGGTCATTCAGCGTTCCGGAGGAGATGGAGACGTTGTCTCCGGCGACTTCCCCGGCGGCGAATGCATCGAAATCGAAAGCAGTGGATTTGCTTTTACGGGTCTTCTTAAAACGAAGATTGAGGTCTCCCAAAGCTTTTTCCACAATCTCCTCTTTCAAAAGCACGATTTCTCGAGACTCGGAAAGAACCGGGCCGGATTTGGCTTCCTCAATTAAGGCGAAAAGTCTGGCCTGGAGTCGTTTGGTCATTCCCAGCATGAAGCTTCGCCGAACCGTTCTACTGTTAACATGTTGCTCCACTCCATGGCAGGCCCAGTACAGAGTCCACTCAGTTTCCATCGCGGCGCGAAAGACATTGAAAAGGTAGGAGGCAATTTGCACGTCAGCCTTTAGTCCGAAAAAGGTCATTTGCACCTCGCTACTGGTTCGAGATAACCAGGTTTTTGTTCTCGTAAATTTCGCGATAACCGGCGCCAGGAATTGCACCTCATGGGTATAGCGAGGACGTCCGCAATTGATCGAGTTCAGGTCGCAGAGCTGGTTCGGAGCAGCCGCTTTCAGTTCCTGCATCGAGAGTCCATAACGCTCCAAGAGTTCGGCCGCCTTGCCTGCAGCAACGAGTGCTTCACTTTCTGTACACCCATTTGCCACCGTCATATTTTGTAACGCCTGGAGCCTTTGAACCAAGCCGTCTTTCGCTGCGGGGTTTTCTTTCATTGAGGGTTCTCTGGTCATTTGTAATTCGGTCGGTGCAGAGCATCAACGTCTTAGACCTATTTGTACCAAAACAAGGGCGAGCGATTGGAACATATGCAACTACATCAAATTTATATGTTATTGTCACGCTCGATCTTGCGCCCGTTTGGGTCGCGTCGCCGTGGGGGGGGGACGGTTCCCGGGGTTGAAACCCCATAAGCGCTTGTTGTGCTAATCCTCTGCTCTTGCGGTTTACACTCCCGGTGAGGCCAAGTGGGGATTGCCAGGGCGGCTGAGGGGTTCTCGATCTTTGATATTTTCGCTCCGACCCAAGAGAATCCTCGAGAATCCCGATCGTTTCGCAATCAGACTAACAGAACAAATTAGTTCCATCGGTCTCTTTGCGGTCCCGGAGTCCCAATGCACCGAGGACGAGCACGACGACGAGGCCGAGGCCGATTCCAAATTTTCGGAATTTGGGCTAAAGCCTGGCGTCAGATAACCCCCCTTGGCTTCAGTCATCTGCGGAATCTGTGAAATCTGCGGTTACCTCTTATCTTCGGCTTTTGGGCTCAGCACTCCGGGCTCCGGCTCCGAGCGCCAGGGCCTCCAAAATAGCTCCCATTGGAACGAGTTGCGCGGCAACTCGCGCACGTGGACAAGCTGCCATCTGCATTTGCAGATGACATTCCAGAATGATTTTCTGTGATCCTGGCCAACGTGAATCTCGGCGTGGCAATTGTCGCAGTACAGGCCGATCGGGGAATACCCTATCCGGCTGCCGGTCGAGGTGATTTGAATGACTTTTTCGAACATTTCTTCTCCTGTTTGTTGTTGAACACACCGCACCTGCGGGTGTGGTGTGTTGCAATCGCCAGGAGAGAACGGGCTAAGTCATCCGATGTACCTTTCACCGAACAAAGCCCGGCGCGCAAGTTCAATCAGAGGCTCTGGGTGCCGAGTAGGCACTCCATCTTGTGGCTCATGTTAGTTCGCATTATGGGTACTCCCATGCTGGATCACTTGAAAGCAAACAACCGCAGTTGGGCGGAGCGAATGGTCGCGGCGGACGCCGATTTTTTTCGACGGCTCGAGCGCCAGCAGACGCCGGAGTATCTTTGGATCGGCTGTTCCGATAGCCGGGTGCCCGCCAATGAGATTGTGGGACTTGACCCCGGCGAACTCTTCGTCCACCGAAACGTGGCCAACCTCGCTCCGCCGCAGGACGCCAACTACCTCTCGGTCCTGCAGTTCGCGGTCGACGTGCTAAAGGTAAAGCACATTATGGTGGTGGGGCACTACGGGTGTGGCGGAGTGAGCGCGGCGGTGGACGGCAAAAGACGTGGTCTCGTGGATCACTGGCTGCACCCCATCCGTGAGGTTTACCGCGAGCATCGCGACGCGCTTGACGCGATCCCGGACTGGAGCGCTCGCCTCGACCGGTTGTGTGAACTCAACGTCATCCGACAGGTGAGGAATGTAGCATCCGACGTCTTGGTGCACGAGGCCTGGACGCGTGGTCAGGACCTCCGCGTCCACGGCTGGATCTATTCCCTGGCCAACGGTTTGGTGATGGACCTGGACGTGACGGTCAGCTGGCCAGAAGAGATTGAGCGGCTGCGCTAACCGCCGGCGGCCGAACCTTTAAAGTTTGCACCAGGACCTTCGTACATGTGTCAACACTTCCGGTTATGGAATGAAATAGACCAGCGAGGGCCGAAAGGGATTTGGTAAATAAGAGCTCATTCTCCGCCAAGTCGATTTCTGAGAAAAAGGTCCGGTGCAGGATCGTACGATCAGAAAAGAGATTCTGGAAGTGGCTGCCTGATGGAAAATCGATCAGGGATAGAACCTCGAAAATCATGGCCCATTCTTTTTGAGGATGGGCCAAATAACCCGTTCGGGTAATGGACCTGAAGCGTGCAAGCGCTATAGTCGCGTATATCCACCCGGCTATCCCATGCTCCAACTCACCGGAAAGTATTCGTGTCTGTGGTTACATGCTTAGCAAATTCAGTTGACGCCGGGATAAGCGCAAACGCTCAGCGTGTATTGAGAAATCCCGCCGACGTGTGTTACAAGTACACAGGTTCCCCACCAAAGAACGACGTCACGACGTAGCAGATTTTCTCTGACGTCCATCAAAACAAGCAACAAATTCATCTTATGGCTAACTCTCGTTCATTCAGCAAACCGAAACGCGAATTCAATGACCCGGTGTCACCACCAGCTCGAAGTCCAGCGTTCATCCAAGCGCCACCGACGAATAACGTCAACCTTAACCTGCCGCTCGACGTCGTACTCCCGGGAGCCGATGCCAAGATCGCGCAGGCGCAAGCAATGGTTTTTCACGCAGTGGGCGACACCGGGGGCGTAAAAGGCACAGAGACGCAAGAGGGGCTCGCCGCTGTCATGGTGAAGCAGATCGAGGACGCCCGGACGAACCATCAGCCGGCCGAGGAACCGCTTTTCTTCTATCATCTAGGCGACGTTGTCTATTTCAACGGAATGAGTTCCGACTACCCGGTGCAATTCTACGAACCGTATCAGAACTACGATGCACCGATTGTTGCCATCGCTGGTAATCATGACTGTGATACGCGGACGCGCAGCGGGGACGTTCCTGACGACGAGACGACGCTTTTCGGCTTCATGCAAAACTTTTGTGCGCCGAGCCAGCAGTTTCTTTTCAAACACCGTGCGACAATGACGCAACCGTACGTCTATTGGACACTAGAGACGCCGCTGGCGACCATCATCGGTCTCTACTCGAATGTGGATGGCGAGCTCGATGCTAAAGGCACTTTTGAGCAGCAACGGTGGTTCGCACAGCAACTTAAAGACGCACCCGCCGACCGCTGGGTAATCGTAGCTGTGCACCATGCGCCATATTCGCTGGATACTTCACACGGCGGATATGGGGACATTGGGAGTGCCCTAGACCGGGCATTCAACACAGCAGGCCGACCGGCAGATCTCGTTCTTTCCGGCCACGTCCATAATTACCAGCGCTTCACCCGCACGTTGGATGGCAAGCAGATCCCGTACGTCATTGCCGGCGCAGGCGGTTATGCGGACAGCGAGCGCGCGATGCACCGGGTTTCCAAGCTTCCAAATACAGGTGAAAAAATCGCATCCTTTCCATTTCAGACGTCTCTCCCCGATGTGGCACTCGCAGCCTATAACGACACCGAGCCGGGTTTTCTGCGGTTGGAGGTAACCAAGACTGCTATAAGTTGCAAATATTATACGATCGACTTCCAAGACAATCCCCAAGGAGTTAGGGACAGCTTCACCGTTCCACTCGCATAGCGCGCGACGTGCGTGAAGGTGGCGAAAGATTGGTCCGGAAGAAATGATCGAATCTGGTGAGAAAACGGTACTGTTGAATACAGAGTTTTACCTTTCAGCAAGGACAATCTCTTCGGCCGCCTCACGTACTGACAACTAAGTGGGACCGGTTTGGATAAGAGCAGCGCGGTGCTGTAATGCCAGCTGTGCGATGACCTCGGCCGTGCGTTCAAAACCAAACCGACTGGTGTTGAGCGTCACGTCATAGAGGCTTGGGTCGTCAATCTCAGCGTTGAAGTAGCGTCTCACGTAGCGGCGACGCGCATTGTCATGTTCTCTGACCAACTTGGCCGCTTCGGCTTCACTTAAGTGATAGTATCCGGCGGCATGGTGAATTCGCGTCTCGAGCGGCGCCACCAACCGCACTTGAAACACGTTAGGGAGGCGCGCGGTGATCACGTTGGCACCGCGCCCTACCAGGATGGCGTGGCCTAAGCCAGCAAGGCGGAGGATGGTTTTGGTCGTGTGTTGCGCCAGCGTCCAACCCGACGGATGCAGCCCTAGGACTTCTTCCACGATCGCCTCGACCGGTAGGAGCCGGGCATCCTCGGTCATGAACTGCTCGAGTTTGGAGGGCAGCTTGTGATCTTCTAAGACCTGCTTGGCCAACCGGGAGTCAAAGACAGCCCAGGGGTTCGCGCCGGGGGTCTTTTCGCTGGCGGCCAATTTCTGACAAACCAGTTCGGCGATCGTTCTCCCGCCGGCGCCCGTCTCGCGAGAAATGGCGATTGAAAGTGGGTGCGACTCCCGGGCATTTTCTGGGTGAGTCGCCTGGGATTGTAGGTAGCTGCCAAAGACGTCTAATTTCATAAGTAAGGGGGGCCTTGTTCTAAGTCAATTACAGGTGCTAGGGTCCTGCTCCTCTGCTCTTGGCCAGACCTGTACCGCCAGCTGCGCATGCCAAGTCGCACGGAAAGTTAGCCCTTAGCGGAGCCTTGATCAAGCGACATGGCAATCTGCGCGCACCTGCCGGACAAAGAGGTTGTTAGTGCCAGGATATAAACCGCGGCCTCACGCGTTTGATCAATCCTAAATGAATCCTCCTTGGATGCGGTTTGGACTTCTGATCAATTTTGGATCTCACCTCTGTAACCTCCGTGCCCTCTGTGTGATGCTCTTCTTTTAACGCTCGAAAAGCTTCGCACCCTATTTTTCATTCCGGTAAGGGAAACCTTTTTGGTAGAGCCCGATTTCCGTTCGCAACGCTTCCACCAAAGACGTCTTACTTTGGGCGGTAGCTAATTGCAGACTCCGCTCTGCCGTTTCGACCGCTTCCGAGAATTGCCCGCTTTGGGCGAAAGCCGCCGCGAGGATATGGAGAACCGTCGGATCCGCGCCGCCAGTCAATTCGTTGGCCTGTTGAGCTAGTTTAACGGCGATCGCTTTCATCATGGATGTTTGCGGCGAGGTCGCCAGTGTCCAAGCCAGATTGGCGCGAGCTTGGACATCCCGAGGATTAATTTCGAGCGCCCTTTGATAGTGAGCAATAGCCTGGTCTACTTCTCCCTTTTGGAAAAGAACAATGCCGAGATTATTGTGGACATCGGCATAGTCGGGTTTGATTTGGAGCGCTTTTTCGTAATGAGCGATTGCCTCATCCGCTTGGCCTTCGCGGAGAAGAGCATTTCCAAGATTGTAGTGAACTTCAGCGTAAGTGGGTTTGATTTGGAGCGCTTTATAGTACTGTGCGACGGCTTCGTCTAACTCCCCTTTTTGGAGCAGAGCATCGCCAAGATTGGCCTGTGCTTCTACTTGGTCCGCATCGATCTCCACTGCTCTTCGAAAATGAACGATCGCTTCGTTCACTTGGCCCTCCCGGAGCAAGACAGCGCCGAGATTGTTATGGGCCATCCAGGCCGTGGGATTTCTTTCGATCGTGGCGCGCCAGAGCGTTTTGATGTCGGTATACATTGCGCTCTGATGCCAGGTGAGGGCAGTCAACGAGGCTAGCAATGCTCCGCACAGCAGATAACCAGTTGGATGACGCCAAGGCTGCCGGTGCTTGAGCTGCAGGGCTATTCCGGGTGCCGCGAGCGCAATAATCCCGAGGCACGCAAGATATTGGAAATGGTCCGCTACAAGCGAGTAGCGGAACGGATAAACATCCAAGAACCCTAGTGCCGGGAATAGCGTCCCGATAAAAAAGAGGAATCCGGCCAGGGGCCCGCGCCATCGGCGGGTTAGCCACACCAGAATTGCGAGCAACACCAGTACCGTCGCCGGGAAGAGATATTGCCACCAGACCATCTGACTGACCTGCCAGCGTGGATAGACGAAGATCAAATCCAGTGGCCAGAAGAATTTGCTCAAGTAAAACCAGATTGCGCGACCGGCGATAAGAACGCGTTCTGTAATAGAATAATTGAAGTCGGAGCCTTCGGCACCGACGAGATTTCGCTCCGCCCACGCGGTAAATAGGCCAGCAGCCGTTCCCAGCAGGAAAAAGGGTATCAGAGGAAGTAAATCGTCCCTCAATGATAACTTGCCACGCTTCCACCAAAAAATGACCAAAATAGCGGCAGGTAAGGTCGCGATGACGGTTTTCGACATTAATCCCAACGTAAAAAGTACCAAGGCAGCGGCATAGAATGCTGGGTTTCTTGTGCGGTCAAACTTCAGGTAGGCCAACAGCGACCCGAAATAAAACACTCCGGAAAGCAAGTTCTTGAGTTCGGAGATCCAAGCCACCGATTCCACTTGAATTGGGTGCAGAGCAAAGATGGCAGCCGCAAGCCAGGCTCCGGGAATTTCAAGCTGTCGCAGAATTCTGACCAGGAGCAAAGCAGAGGTGCAGTGTAGCAGGATATTGAGCAGATGGTACCCTGCAGGCCAATCTCCCCAGAGTTGGTGTTCCAACCAAAAAAGAGTGTGCAGCAATGGATAGTATTGCTGGGTAACGCCGGGTTGAGTCCAAATTCTTCCTAATCCGTCCAGGGAGCGCAATTCCGGATTGGTCAGGTGGGCGTTATCATCCCAGATTGGCGTTCCGTTCCAGGCCGGCATGTAGGCCATCATTGTGACGATCACCAAAAGCAGGGCCAACAGCCAATCCTGCCGCCACAGCTCCACTGGCTGTTTGCAGTCTAACCCGATTGAGCCCTGAGTTTCTGAAGCGGTCACGCGAGAGCCAACGGCGGACCCTTTCCTGGCACGGGCGGTTTGTTTCGATTTGCGGCTCATTCGTTTCGCTCAGCTAAACTGATCGCCCCTTCTCCTCAAATCTGCGAATGGCTCGACTGCCCGGCGGGCCGAATACCGTACCCGGCAGCATTGGGCGCGAAGTCATCACTTTGACTTTCGGCTCAAGAGAGAGGATTACAACGCCCCAAGAAGCTACCGTTCCTAGTTTCAAAATGGATTGTCGTCAGAATTATTCTGCATTACAATGTGCCCGGAGATGGGGTTTCATTCGGGCTTCGGATGAGGCACAGTTTGGAGTTTTGATCTGAGTGTTTCGCTGAAAGGTCGAAAGATTCACCCGGCGCGTTCAATTTCTTCTGTAGCCTTTGGAGCATCGAATTGCTTCGGGCATGACCTTTGACATGAATGACGTTTGCTCAGGCGTGGATAGCGGTTCCATTGAGGCGTCGACAGAGCAATTGAAATTGTACCGCCTTCTGGTGGAGAACAGTCTTGGACTGATGTGCATCCATGACCTGGACGGCGTCTTGCTTTTTATCAATCCCGCTGCCGCTCAAGCACTTGGATATAATCCGGAGGATGGGTACAATCCGGAGGACAGCATTGGGCGGAACCTGAGGGAGTTTCTTGCGCCCTCCGTTCGCCATCTCTTCGATGAGTACCTGTGCCGCATCCGGCGCGAGCCGACTAGCAGCGGTCCCATGCGCATAGTTGCCAGAGATGGCAGCGACCGCATCTGGTTTTGCCGGAATATTCGATATGACCGGCTGGAAGGCTCCCCACTGGTTCTTGGGCACGCCATCGACATCACCGAAAGGATTCGGGCAGAGCGCGCCCTGAAAGAGGCCCAGGCAGCCGTCCAACAAGCACATGATCAATTAGCCGTACGTGTTGTCGAG
Organism: Chthoniobacterales bacterium; assembly: GCA_035939025.1. GTDB lineage: Bacteria > Verrucomicrobiota > Verrucomicrobiia > Chthoniobacterales > JAFAMB01 > JAFAMB01. The sequence goes on from DASZGG010000120.1 coordinate 8,372, forward strand.
CGTACAGCGGAACTGCAGCAGACCAATGAGCGATTGGTGGCTGAAATAGAGCAGCGCAAGCTGGTCGAAGAGGAACTGCTCCGCAGCCGCAAACTGGAGGCGCTCGGTGTTTTGGCCGGGGGAATCGCACACGACTTTAACAACTTCCTTACCATCATTTCAGGCAATATCGCGCTTGCAAAGATGCAGCTTAAACCCGCCGATACGGTCGGCGATACACTCGATCAGGCCGCGACGGCGTGTCAACGAGCTGCCGCACTGGCTTCACAGCTCTTAACCTTTGGAAAGGGAGGAGCGCCGGTCCGCAGGCCAACTCCACTCGCTGGAGTCATCAGGGATGCGGTAGACCTGGCCCGAGCTGGCGCTACCGCTACTATCGACCTATTCATCGGATCCGACGTCTGGTCAGCAGATATCGATATTGAACAAATCAGTCATGCGCTCCACAACATTTTGCTCAATGCGCGGCAAGCGATGCCGGAGGGTGGAGTGATAGAAGTGCGTGCCGAAAACGTTGTACTTGATGCCAATTTCAAGCCTCTTCTCGGTGGCAGGTACGTTATGATTTCCATTAAGGATTATGGATGTGGCATTGCGGCTGAGGTTCTACCGAGCATCTTCGACCCATACTTTACGACTAAGCGGAACGGCAGAGGTCTTGGCCTGGCATCAGTGCATGCAATTGTCGCCAAACATGAGGGCCATATCACCGTGCAGTCGATACTTGGCGCGGGAACTACCTTTTCGGTCTACCTCCCGGCGTGCGAGCCGGCCCAACCAACGGAAACCGCGACTGCTGAGCCGCTGCCAATCGGCAGCGGGCGAATTCTGGTAATGGATGATGAAGAGCCCATTTGCCAACTACTGGCACAGATTTTGGAACGATTGGGTTACGAGGTAGAGTGCGCTAAGGACGGAGCCGAAGCGATCGAGCTTTATCGAAGAGCAAAAGACTTGAGCCGC